>DAOTYR010000200.1:0-19665 GCA_034434655.1 Chloroflexaceae bacterium | reverse complement strand
TCGTGGCATTCGAGCACCGTGTGGGTGGTGCAAACATTGACGTAGTGGTGTTCGCGGCGGGCGATCCAGCCATCAATCAGCCCCAGCGCCTGATCGAAGGTCAGCGCGCTGATGCGCACATCAACCACCGGGAAGCGGGGGGAGGTGTAAGTCGTCAAGGGATGAGAGGACATAACGTCTCCTCTGCGCTGCTACATGGCAGGTGATGTGTCACACTATGGTAGGACTTTAAAGCCAATCCGCTTGAAAGTTATACCGAGTCGTCGGCTGTCGTCCTTGGGCGAGAAGTCACCACCCAGGTATGCGAACTGGATCCGATTGTAGCCCTGCACGAGAACCAGGTCCACAGCGACAGGCTGCCAGAGTGCTACCTCCAGGGCTGTTACTGGCTTACCTTCCACATAGATTCGCAGGCTACCAGCAGATCCAAATGTGCCGTTGACGTGCATCACGTGCGGGATAAGCTCAAGCCGAACCGGTCCAGCGCGCTCGGCGTGGACCCAGATCTCCCCGGAGCGCTGCATCCAGCGGACAGTATACTTGGGCTCATAATCATACCAACCCTTCCCGAGGTAGATGCTAAGACCTTCGTCACTGACGATCCCGGGCTCAGGAGGAAGAGGGAGTGCCGGCAAGTCGCGCTGGAGGAAGAGGGTTACCGACGGAAAGTTCAGGTCGAAGTAGCCAGATCGAGCATAATGCCGGTAGTCGGCAATTAGTGCACAGGGAGGTTCGGCACGAACGGCTAACGTGGCGCTACTGTTGTCCACCTCCTCGTGGGTGATGGTTCCCTCGAAGCCACGCCTGCGCAACAGAACCCAGAGAGGATATTCCCAGCTATTCCCGCCTATCACGAGCCCGAGACGCCGGCAGCCGCTTGCCAAGATCAACTCAGCTACGTCCCGATACTCCTGAAACAGCTCTGGTCTCTTGGCGAAGTATTGCTGCTCGCGCGGCAGTGTGTAGAGCATCCTGCTGTCGATCGGGCGCGTGGCAATGTTGAAGACCCACGGCAGGCTCAGGAGTGCGACAGCGCATGCCAGGAGCATCATCATCCGACGGCCCTGAGCATCGCCCCCCAGAGCAATCACCACTAGCGGGCACCAGAGCACGAAGAGGGGCAGCATAAGGCGATTGCCCCAGATCTGCCAGCGCAGCAAGAGGCTAAAAAGCAAAAACGCTGCGACGCACCCGCCCATCGCCGCCAGCAATGGATACTGCTGGCGCCGCGCGGCGCGGATCGCTCCATACGTGAGCACAGCCACTACGAGGAGCGTGTGGACGAGATTGCCAGTATAGTCCTCGTCGAAGCTGTGACTCGTTGCAAATGGGTTGTCGGACGTCCAGGAGAATCTCGCATCCTGCGGGTCGATGCCGGTAAAGCTATGGACCAGCCCGACCAGGTCGCGTCCGCGCTCGCCAATGGTTCGCAGCAGTGGCAGGCCAGCGTGGTGCGGCAGGTTAATCGCGACATTTCGCAGCGCCGTCGAAGTCATGACAGCGAGCGACAGCTCCGGGTTGCGATAGGCTATAGTCGGGCCAATTGGCGAGCCATAGAGTGATTGATTACGTGCAAGTGGCCGGCGGGCACGGCAAGGGCCAGCACCGCGATCAGGGCGCCGCGTGCCAGGGCCGCCGCCCGCAAGTGCCACACGAGCGCCCCGCCCACAATGAGGGCAAGCGGCACTGCCAGCACCATTGCCGTGCCCTTGGTGAGGATTGCCAGGCCCAGGGCCAGGCCAAGACCGCCTCCGTAGAGCCAGGCTCCCCCGCTTCGGAGCAGTTCGATCGCCATGGCCACGGCGCAGACCATCCACAGGGCCACCACATAGTCATTCTGAGTGCTTGTCGCCTGGGTTACACCTACAGGAATGGCGCTCGTGAGCAGGGCCGCGGCCACTTGCTCGCGGGCGCTGGCCCCAAGCCTCCTGGCGATCTGGGTCACCCCCACAGCGCATCCGACCATCGCAAACCACTGGACCATGTTCGCCCAACGGTCATTACCGGATAGTGTGTCGAGGTGGAGAATTACAAACTCGGCAAAGGGCGGCATCTGGATCTGGCGATCAATGTTGGTCGCGTAATGCGCGACGCTCGCGTTCTGCTGCCAGTGCATAACCCGGCTCAGATGGTAGGTCATTGAGTCCCAGGTATTGGGTGCGTAGGCGAGGGCGACCAGCGCCAGTGTCAGCATGATCATTATCAGCAGGGTCAGCAGGGTCAGGATAGCCGGGTCTGCCCCGGTGACGTCCCGCGGGAGTTGTGGCGATGCCCAGCCTAAGCGCCGTGTGCGTAGTCTGAGGTACAGGCCGCCTGCGGCCAGCAGCGCTATGCTCCAAGCCACCAGCAGGGCATCACGCCGCAGCATAACGAGCAGGCTAAGCAATTCGGTAATAGCAACCAGGGTTATGCCCCAGGCGATGGTGGCGAAAACCCACGCGATTTGCCAATGCCAGGGCTCCTCACGCCGGCGCCCAATTTCATGGGCGGTGCCATACATTCCAAACCAGGTAAGTGCCAGTAGCCCGAGTGTCCACGACATCGTAGGTCCTCTCTATTGCTGATTGCGATGCCACGGGCCCACCCTTCAAGCCCGTGTCGGGCGTGCGCACACCTCCCCGACTGCACCCGCCGCGTGCGCCAGGTCACGAGGGAGTTTATCGCCGACGCTGGCGCGACGCGCCAGCGCCCCTCAGGATGTCAAGGAGCGTTACGAGCGCCTGTTGACCTGTCTCAGCAGGTGGTGGCAGCAAGCTCAGCAGGCGCAGGCTCACTCATCGCTTAACTCGATCCTGCTCAAAGCCAGGCTCAAGCGTCGTCCGTCGCCATAGCCTGGAATCACCTCGGACGGAACACGCGCGCCTCCTTCCAGCCGTAAACCCACGCGGGTGAACCCCGCCTTGATTGCCAGTGACAATGTGGTAATCTTGCCGACTTCCACGTCGGCCTCTACCGCAGGCGCGCCTTCGACAGTGACCAGGAGATGTCCGTGGTTTTGCCATCCGCCAGGTCCTAGGATGTTATGTGGGTGGAGTGCAAGTTGCAGGCGACGGGGCGCGTCGCTGTATAGCAAGAGTAGACCCTCATCCTGCATCCAGCGAATCCTATACTCGGGCTCGTAAGGATACCAGCCAACTGGTAAACTGACCCCCAGGCTCGCTGGCGCGCTGACGGGGAGGGGAGGGTAGTTGCTCTCGTCCACGTACTTGCGCCTCGTATCCACGATAAAGCCGCTGGCCAGGTTGCCGGGCTCGCGCAGGCGCAGCCCAGGGCGAAGGTACGGTGTGCAGGGCAGCGGCAGCGCCCAGCACTGATCCGTTCCCAGTGGCACGCGCACGCTCAGGCCGCTGTTTGTTCTGGCAAGGATATACTGCGGCTGGTATCGTGGTGATTGCCAGTCGAACAAGGCAGATGGGGAGTCGACCCTAAACAACGGCGGTCGTACTGGAGCAACCCAAAGTAGCGCCATTGCCACCACGGCCAGTTGGACTGCCACAGGTGGCGGTCCGCCTGCGAAATGGCGTGCGCTCCCCCTGACTGCCAACATCGTCAGCCCGAGGCCGATGATCCAGAACGTAGCGCCGGCGAAGCGATAGTCTGGCGCGCTGACGAACCAGAAGACCAGCGCGGGAAGCGTGGGCAACAGCCACAGGCTCCCCAGGCCGATGCGACGCCAGGGCAGGCGCGGTCCCGCAAGCGTCGCCGCACCGATGAGACCGCTGACCAGAGCCAGGTTCAGCGGGCGGAGCACCTGGGGCGAGACCGTTTCAAGCCAGGGTCGCAGCCATGCTTGATTGCCCAGCACCGTGACCCAATGCTGCCCTGGCTGACGCGCCCAGCTACGTATCCAGTTGGCTTCATTGATTGCCACCTCGGTGGGTACCCGCCAGGGCACGGGAAAGGCGCCCAGCGTGCTTGGGAAAGCCGGATAGCCACTGAGGATCACTCCACGGACCATCCAGACCCCGCCCACCACCAACCCGCAGGCGAGAGGAGGAGCGAGGAGCGACAACCAGGCGCGCCGCGCTCGTCGCTGACCCCAGAGCGTAACCCCGACGCCAACGACCAGCATAGTCGCCGCAAGGACGGTGATACTGAGCTTCACCGCCATACCAACGAAGGCAAGAAGCGCAAGCGCAAAGCACACATAGGCCTGCTCGCGTGGCGCCAGGGCCTGCGCCTCGAACAGCAGCACGAGGCACAGCCCGGCAAGGACCAGGCCAAGGACGAAGATGGGCACATCAGGTGAGAGCCACTTCAGGTAGGTATACGCGCGGCCGGCGTTATCCTCGCCACCAATGATCAAATACAGGGTTGGGGTCAGCGTCAGGGCGTTCCAGAAGGCAAAGCGGGGCAGGCGGGCGCCTGTAACCAGCGCGACCATCGCGGTCAGGCCCTGGACTAGCAGCGCGAGCAGCAGCAGGCCATTGCCGGCGTGTACAGCCCCTCCGGCAAACATCTGGTCAGCCAGGGCGCCGTAGAGGAAATATGCGCTGTTGTAGGCCAGCCGCCCATGAAGATTACCCAGGCCCGGCACAATCGGGTAATTGCTGTTCCACTGAAGAGACGACAAGTAATACAGACCAGCATCGTAGTGCTGCTGCGCATCATCAGTGCTGCGATTGGCCATCCAGAGCAGGGTGGGGATCAGCAGGATCACCAAAATGGGCGCGCGACGAACTCCCTCGCGGGCCAGCCCGGCCAGCGACCGCGCTTCAAGCACCAGCCCGGCGCCACCGAGCCCAAGGACCAGGACAAGCGCTGCCCGGTTTACCGGGAATATCAGATGCCAGATCTGCAACAGCGCAACCATGGCGGCCCAGCCGGTCCAGAAGGCCACGCAGAGCCCGAGGAGATCAAGCGGTCCGAGGGGGCGGAACAGCCGACGCAGCAGCAGACCCAGGCCGAGGCTGGCCAGGCCCAGGACGAGCCAGGTCAGCGTGGTGTTGAAGAGCGTAAGAAGATAGGAACTCAGCATTTGATGTGTACCTCATCGGGTCGCTGTCTGAGCCAGGTTCCAGGCACTCACCAGTGCCGCCTCGACATTGGCACGGTACCGGTCGAGCGTAAACCGTTCCAGATAGATCGCCCGACCCGCAGCACCCATGCGCTGCAGTTCCTCCGGGTCGTCCAGCAGTTCTGCGATAGCACTGGCAAGGGCATGGGGATCGCAAGGTGGTATCAGTAGCCCGTTGTCCCCGGGCTTGACGAGATCAACCGCCCCCCGCCAGCGGGTGGCCACAACCGGCAACCCGTACTGCATCGCCTCGATAACAACGACAGCGAGAGATTCGGCCTCATAAAAGGTTGGGAAGCAAAAAATATCGGCAGCGCGGTAGGCTGCGTCTTTGGCCGGACCGGTGAGTACACCGTGGAGTTGAACACGTTCACTCAGACCAGAAGCAACAATAACCTCGCGCAGCCGGGCCTCGAACGCGGGCGAGATAGGGGAACCTACCAGATCCGCGGTCACATCGTAGCCTGCTCTTAATAATTGCCGAACGGCCTCAACGAGCACCAACACTCCTTTGGTTGGCCGTAGCGCACCGATGAAAAGTAGTCGTGCCGGCCGACCCTCCAATGGCGGGCGCTGCGGAGGACCCTCGGGGATGGCATCATCGATGCCATAGGGGATCACCGCCTCGGTGCGCGCACCGAGGGCCGCGCCATCATCTGGCGCCGCTGTTGAGTTACGGATAGCCAGATCGGGTTGCCAGTAGGCGACGTGCGCCAGCAGTCGGAGGGGAGCAGGCAAGTGTGGTAGAAAAGCGCCCAGGCCACCGGCATGGAAATGGAAGACCGTGGTGCGAAACAGAGGGCGGGTCGGTAGCAGAACGCCAATATCGCGCATGATCGGGACAATGTGGGGTCCCGCCGGGGGGTAGTAAAGCACCTGAGCGCCGTACCGGACCCGTATCTGCCAGATCCGTCCGACAACAAACGGCAGGTGAACAAGTTTAGACAATCTCAAGCGCCCCACCTCGCTCATCACCCGCGAGAACGCCAGAGGGACGTGGTGTAGTCGGATTGCGCAATACGTTCCTTCCAGGAGGGCAGCCATCATCACTGCCTGACCGTGATAAGGTGGCGGAATCTGCCCGACAAAAACAACCTCGATAGGTCGCAAAGCGCCATTCAGTCCAAGCTTTTGGTTGTGCATACCTGTATCGGGGATACCCTCGGTTCGCTCATTTTCATGCAAGGTTTTCTGACGCCATAAAAGGGCGGCGTCCTCGCAGCCAGGTAATTATTTGTCAAGTTGTGGATCGCATCAGGAAGCCATCCATCAGAAAAATGAGCGAATGGTGGGGAGTACATGCATCTATTTTCGCGCCAACACGACGAAGCCGAGGGTGTCGAATTCATCTCGGACCAGCGGGTCCAACACGGCGGCAATCATCTGAAGGATAGCACACAGCACGACAATCGGCGGTCCAGCCAGCAGGCGCATGCGCATTGGGGCGGGATAGCCGTCGGCGCCATAGGCGCGATAGAGGAATGCGCATAACAGGTAAGTCACCACGGCGATAGGGCCGCCACGCCACTCGATCCGCTCTACGTGGAACCCTTGCTCAGTCAAGAGATGTTGCAGGGCCACATATGTATACCGGTAATAGTCATACGGCAATTCGTGGAGCGGCTCATGCAGGGGGACGCTCAAGATCAAAACCCCGCCGGGAGTGAGCACACGACGGGTCTCCATCAGCATCACGCGAGGGTCGGAAACGTGTTCCATCACCTCGGTAGCCAACACTGTGTCAAAGGAGCCGGCCTCAAACGGCAGGTTTAGAGCCGAGCCGATCAGGTCTAGAGCATCGCGACCGTGGATCGAAGCGGGCAGATCTATTCCGACATAACGTGTGACATAGGGCGCAAAGAGGTCGGCATAGGGCTTACGCCCACAACCGAGGTCGAGCAACGCCCCGCGGGCGTTTGGGGCAAGGCGGACGAGCGCGGCATACAAGGCCCGATTGGCAAGTCCGCGGGGGTGGACAAACGTGTATTTCAGCGCACGCTTCAGGCTAGTCATTTCAGGAGATCACGATTGATAACTGGTACGGTCGTGTGCGCACCAACACCAACCATGCGTTCAAAGAGGGTCACATACTCGGCGGCAGCGCGGTCCCAGGTAAAGTGAAGGGCGCGCTTGCGTCCTCGATGAATCATCGCCGCGCGCAGGGCGGGTTGAGTGAGTGACAAGAGCAAGGTATGAGCGATCTGCTCCGGACTATCAGGATCAAAGTACAAAGCTGCATCACCGCCGACCTCTGGAAGTGAGGCGCGGCGTGATGCTACAACCGGCACTTCATAGGCCATTGCTTCGATCATTGGCAACCCGAAGCCTTCGAAGTACGAAGGAAACGCATAGGCACTCGCCCGGCGATAGAGTGCCGCAACGTGCTCATCGGGTACAAAGCCGGTCAGAATGAGGCGCTCAGTAATCCCTTCCTGCGTAGCAACAGCACGCACGAGCGCAAGATTGTGATTCCCATGGGCGTTGCTGCCAGGTCCAGCCAGTACAAGCTTCAAACGACGCTCAGGGAGCATGCGCACCAATCTGGCGAAACCCCGTACCAGGTTGGGAAGATTCTTGTAAGGCGCCGCTGCGCCAAGGTGTAGGATATACTCGTCATCGCTCGACACGCCGTAGCTTGCTAACACCTCGACATCTGACGGCGTATTGGCGCCGACAGCGCGCAGTTTGACCCCGGGGTAGATCACCGTGACCGATGTCGCAGGAATCCCGAGAACGTGAATCAGATCCCGGCGAGCGGTTTCTGAAACGGTTGTCAGATGGATATTCTTCCGTGCCGGTTGTAAGGCAAAGAGCCGGTTAAGCTCAATCCACCAGCGGGGATAGCGTTCTGGTTCGCGAAAGAGTGCCATATCGTAAAAGAGCGTTATTGTGGGTACCGGCTGATAGTAGGGGTTATAGTGACAGGTGCAGAAGAGTAAGTCACATCGATGCTGCAACGCCAGCATTGGCAGATCTACCTGCGTCCAGTAGAGGCGCTGGAGGTGATTGAACAGCTTGGCGAGCTTACCAAAGCGTGCGGCGGGCAACGGTCGATACGCCGGGCGCAGTTCTACAAACGTGTGCTCGGGGTGGTGTGCCTGCAGGTTTGCAAGGAGATTGTCAACGACAACGCGAACGCCAGTGGTGAAGATCAGTTGCGGATAGAGGTCGACACCAATGATCATGGTTTCACCGTGTGGACGAGGCCAGCCTGATTGAAGGTCGTTCGTCCGGTCGTAGCTTCGGGCACCAGGTACTCTGCGCCGCGGCGGCAGCGGTCCAGGTAGCTGTAGCCGACTCGCAGGATCAGAAAGGCGGGGAAGATCGCCTGGGCAATCTCCCAGTAGTTGTCCTGGACTCCGAGTAGAGCAACGTATAACAGCAGAATGGTCATCGCCAGATTCAGGCGCGGGAACTCGGCCGAACGCGTCCGGCGGAAAGTGCGCAGCGCCAGCAGGATCAGTGTGACTACACCAGCCACACCCATCCAGCCAAACTCGCCATAGGTCGAGAGCCAGCTATAGAACGGAAAAAACGTCGAGCTACTATACTGTCTAATGTTTAAGAATGATTGCCATTCGCTCAAGATGTAGCTCTGAGCGAGCGGGTGGGCATGATCTGAGAGCGGCAGGCGTCCACCCATCAGGTATTGCCCGCTTCGAATAATGCTGGCGCGGCTGGAGTACTGACCTGGTCCGAGACCAATGAGCGGCTGGATCGGCACCTCTTGTGGCAATAAGAAGAGGGTATTGTAGGTTGCGCGAACTTTTTCGGATTGAGAGTCCGGCCTCAATTCGAATGTCAGCCGGAGATAATTCGGGGTCTGCCGCAGGTTATTTGGCATCAGTGTGAAGGCTAACAGCCCGCCGCAGATCAGAATACCGGCCAGGGCCAGAAAGCCCGATGAGCGCCAGCGCGACCAACGGATCGTCCATACGAGGCGCATCATCAGAATCAGGCCAACCACCGCGGCAATGCTGAAGAAGAAGATCATATGCATCGTTGAAGTCAGCAGCCAGGCCACCAGGCCGATGCCGAGCGTCGCCAGCCGAACCGGTGATGGCCGGACGGGAGAAGTACCAAAGAGTAAGATCAGCAATGTGGAAAGTAGCAGAGCAAACATTACGCTGCTGGCAGCAGGTGCAGCAGTCAAAAGTGGATCGATTGTTCCGCGGACAAAATCTCCGTTAAAGCCATCGAAGGTGCCATTCCGTAGAAAGGCGATTATTCCCTGCATAGTTCCGACAAGTGACTCAAACAGCAAGAAGATCAGTGCCACAACAGAGATCCGCCGCAGCAAGGCCACTGTCGCCACACTCCGCAGGTCATAGAACAGTACTAGGAACGACCCGGCTGTCACGAGAAAAAGCAGTGCGTTGATCAGGTCGAAATCGGGGATGATCAGGAAGTAGATCAAACTCACGCCAGCAAAGGACATCAAAACCATTGCGTACTTAAGTAGGTGATTGACCGAGCTGATTCCAGCATAGAAAACTAGCCCGGCGATGAAGATAAATGGTACCAGGGCGGCTAGAGGCTTAAATGGTGAAAAGCAGATCGCCAGAGTTAGTACGAAGATGTGGACGAAGCGCCGCTCGCGACTGCTAAGAGAGTTGCTCATTGTTATCACTGCCATCGTCATAGCTCTACGCGGCTCTCACGTGGCCTTCAGTTACGGTATGGCATAATGTCGATCTAGCTAATCACGGCATTCCGATCAATTCCCTGGACCATCCCATCGTTAAGAAACCAGACATCAAGACTGGCTAGCGGGGTCTTCAGGGTGATCGGATACTCCAGCACAGACCACGTATCGTCACCGGCGGTGAGTGCTACTTGTTGAAGTGGGCACCCGTTAACACCAAGAGCCAGTTCGACCGGTCGTGTCTCCCCTGGGCGAGTTGCTGCGTATAAACGCTAATCCCGCCAGGGTAAAACTCGGCTGGAGAAGTGTCAAAGAGTACGCGCATTGCTACCTCCAGGGTTTATGAACTCGTCGCCTGAATGGTTGCACCAGGATGCGCCTTCAGAATCTCGATACCGCCAATGATAGCATTGCGATCCTGACCATTCACCATGCCATCATTCAAGAACCAGATATCAAGGCTTGCCAGAGGAGAGTGGAGGATCACAGAGAACTCCACGACCGACCATGTCTCGTCACCAGCCGTCAGCGACGCATAGTGTAGGCGATTACCGTTTACACCAAAAGCCAACTCAACAGGAGGTGGCTTACTGTTGTATGTTGTGATGCGCAGCAGATAGGTATCAGGCTGATCCACTGCCACAATGAGCGTACCCCGACCCTTCCACCAGAAGACCCCTTGCGAGCCGCCATATGGGTAGTTCAGGGGAGTGCCAGAGGGCGCATCTGGGAGCGACACATCACGCACCCAGCGCAACGTCGCTCCGTTGACCGAAATCGGTTGCGCACCAACGCGAGGGGCCTCGAAGCCGGGGAGTGTTGCCTGTGCCTGATGTAACAACCCCAGGGTGCGAGGGTCGTTAAGCGGAATCGCTGCGACCAGCCGGCGAAAGGCCAGTTGTTCGGTGCGCTCGGGCCACCGATCACAAACCCGATCGTACCAGAGCAGTGCCATCGCGTGATCACCGCTGGCAAGGTAGGCATCCCCAACCGCTATGACTCGCTCTGGCGTATAGCCCAGTTCTGTTTCAAGCACGGCGCTCTGCTCGTAGCGCCCAGCCGTTTGATAGGCCAGGAGCAGTTCCTGACGTACCAGTATGCTTTGGGGGGCCAGGGTAGTGGCGCGCTCTAGTGCGGCGATAGCCTCCTCAGGGCGTCCACTTTGCTGGTAGGCCCGCGCCAGGTAGCGGAGCGGCAATGGGTCGTTGGGGAGCAAAGCGGCAGCGTGACGCAAATCGCCGATCAGCCCTTCGAGAGTGGCCGGATCAGTATGAACACGCTCCGCGACCGCAAGCGCAGCAGCGCCTCGCTGCATAGCAGCGAGACCGATGAGGGTCGGAGTTACGGCGTAAGTGAGGACTGCGAGCGCCCCAGTCAATAAGGTACCCAGTACCAGACGTACTGTCTGGCTCGTCTGGGGCGGAGGGGATGGCGTCTCCCGGTTCAGCGGCGGCGATTGTGGCGTTGCACTCATAAGCGCCCCTGTCTAGCGTGCCGCGACGCAAAGCTCCGGCGACACAACGCGGGAGAGGCGGGATGTGTGGTAGCCATAGATGGCGTAGATCAACTGGACGAGACCCTTCACCGCCTGCTGACCAACCCGTTGCGCCAGCCGCGCCCAGTGGTTAGCGGGCAAGGTGGCCTCGAAAATGCTAATCTGCCGGAAGCCGGCCGCCTGCAGCACGTAGCGGATGCTGGTCTCAGTATACCCGACCTCGTGCGTAAAGTCCGCATACCGGAAGGTGAGCCCGAGAAAGGGGTTGGCCATGTTCGGCGTTTCCAGCAATAGGACACCACCGGGTGCAAGGGAGGCGCGTATAGCGCTGAGCAGCGGAATGGCCTGCGGCTTCGAGACATGCTCGATCACGTGGAACGTGGCCACAGTGCTGAACTGGCCGCGATGGGCCTGCAGATACGTAGCCGTATCCTCTACGACCGTCACGCTTCCCGGAAACAGTTGATTGCAGTACTCCGCTACCTCGGGTGAAAGATCGATGCCACGCACGTTGCGGTACCCGAGATCGGCAGTCAGTAACTCCATGAACTCGCCGAACCCCGGGCCAATCTCCAGGATAGGAGCATGGAGATCCACAGGGAGATACCGGGCATAGCGATGACGGAGGCGGTCCTTGACACGTCCACGCCACTCACCGGGAGCGCGCAACTGTGTCATATGTTCCGTCATGTAGCGCTGAAATCGGGTTTGCTCATTGGCCATCGCATGGCTCCTGGTGAGGGGACAGCTTCATACCTGCGTCGCCGTAGCGGCTGGTTGGGTAGCGGAACTGCTGGCTTCAGCAGGATAGATGAACGGGGCGCCGGTCAGGATGCCGTCGCAGATCACGTCGAGGCCACGGTCACGACCCGGCGCAAGCTCATCGATACGCTCGATCTGGACGTCATAGGGCCACCAGCCAAAGGCATTGCGCCACGTTCGCGCGGTGGTCGGGGCAATAAAGCCTATCGGGATCATGCGGCGGAAAAAGAAATGATATGCATACTTGCGCGCCCGCTGGATGGTTGGCTCGTCGAGGCGCCGACCGAGGGGCAGACGGTCGAGAATGGTGAAGTACTCCTCAGCGTTAGGTGCGTCGATCGTCAGCCCCTTGCCCCGGATCCAGGCCTCACCGGCGACAATGATTGGTATGCCGAGGCTCGACAGTTCCACTCCGGTCTTCGTGCCGTAAATGATCACGCTGTCGCATTGCAGCATCGCAGCATAAGTGCTGATCGAACTCTCCGGGGGAATGATGTAGACATTTGGTGGGAGTGCAGGAAAAGCGCGCCGGATCTCATCAATAATTGGCTGGCGCGAAGGCATCAACCCGCGCAACTCGGCTGGATGGACGCGAATGAGCAACTGCAACTCGGGCCGCCGCGCGAAATAGGCGATTGTTCGCAACACCCAATCAAGCATATTCGGAAAGGCGTTGGCTGGATAATGCAGTTGAGCGTCCCACATGACATTCGTGAGCATGCCGATCGTGGGGCGGGCAGCAAAATCAATCCCTATCTCACGAGTGATCTGCTCGAGATCTTCCTGTGGTTTCTCATGAAAGAAGATCCAATCACGGGTGCCCTGCCAGCGGCTCTTCAGATACTCCAGCGTCTCGGCTTCGATGGCCGGCGTCCAGGGAATCTGCTCCCATACATCCAGTGGCTCGTCCATCATGGTGTGATGGTACGTGTCACCATGACTGAAGATGAAGCAGCGGGTGCGGTAGGCAACGTTCCAGTTGACCACGCGCACACCTTCCGAACGACACACCTCGCCGATGATGCCCTGTGGCACATAGATGCCGTGGTGGAAACAGGCCACCTCGATGCGCTGCTGTCTGATAAGACGCCGGGTAGCGAACAAGGTGAGCAAGGCTGCCTCCAGATAGCGACGCAGGACAGGTTCCACCTGAGGCTCATCAGCCAGGTCGCCGCGGGCGAAATAGCGTAGTGCACCGGCATGGGCATGTTCACCGACGGCAATCCCCTCAAAGATAAGCGCTGGAATCGTCGCGAACGGCGTTTCGGCAGCGACACGCGATGCTGCTGAACGCTCCGCTTTCGTCACGAGAAGACTGTAGTGATGGACTGGAAGATCGAGCGACTCGTATGCCGCGCGACCAATAGCAAAGCAGTTCCTGCAAAGCGATCGAGGTCCATTTCGCGCCATTTCCGCCGGTGGCAGGGCATCATAGATCGCGGCCCGTTCACAGGCCGGCAAGAACCCATCACAGAGCAGCATCTGCACATTGGCGCCCCGGAGCGTCAGCGCGACGGCAAGGGTGCTCGCCAGTGGATTGATGGTTGGCAGTGCACCGACGCTGGGAGCGATAATTACCCGTGGACCACTGGCAGCTTTCGTCCGGGCATCAGCCCATACCGCCCTGTCGGCGGCGAGAATCGCCTTCCAGTCGGGGTGCGGAAAACGTGCTGCAAGGGTGGATCTAATCCTGATCGGGCGCTTGACCTTGCGCAACTCCGTCTTCAGCAACAACCACAATGGCAGATCCATGATCACGACCCTTCTCGGCCAGAAAGTCAGATGCAGGCAGGCGCCGCATTACCCTCTTGGATGGGCAAGCGCGTGTTGGATAAGCGCAGAGACAAAGCGAGGCGCTCGCCGCAAGGCACGCTGCAGATCGGTGAATACGTATCGTTCGAGCCGGGCAAGCCCGGTGAAGGAACTGACAAACAGCAGCACGGACATGAGCGCTGATGCGCTGCTGGCGCCATAGAGCCCATAGCGTATGGCCATCAGATAGACCACAAATGGCCCGAGCAGTCCCGTGAGCGTCAGACTGAGACTGGTCAACTCGGGACGTCCCTTCGCATTAAAGGCAACCCAGCAGATGCCGGCAGCGCCGATAAAAATGACCGACGAGAAAAGAATGATTGCCGGACCAACCACTGGCACATATGCCTGACCAAACACCAGCGGCACAGCGAGTGGCAACGCCAGCGCCGCTATGAACGTAAGCACCGTGCCGAGGGCTATCTGAAGCAAAATACTGCCCAGGATAGCCGAGCGATCTTCCACCAGTTGCCCCGCGCGGTTGCGGTCAATGATCAGGTTTTGCAGTGGCGCCATGTAGATCGACAGTGGCAGCAACCCGGCGTCGCGAATATTGTTGGCCAGCGAGTACATCCCGACCAGCGCCGGGCTGAGCGCACTTGCCACAAACAACAACTCGATCCGGCTGCTCGTCTGTTTGATTAAAATGCCCCACTGAGCCCGCAAGCCGTATGAGAGTACCTCACGTGAACCGATCGCCAGAGGCTCCATCCGGCGCACCACCCGAAGCACTTGGACCACCATCAGCACCACAACGGCCAGTTGGGCCACAGCGGCAAGGATAAGGCAAAACTCCAGCGACACCGCATTAAGCGCGAAGGCGATCCCGATAAGCGCCAGTTGCAGCCCATTGATCGCGATGTTAAGCGCAGCGAAGAAGGTATAATTGCCGCTCGCCATCACCATGGCCAGGAGGATATTGAAGATCGTGCCCGTTACAATGAGGATGCCAAGGACAGCAAGGGCAGAGGGTGTGCGCATAAAATCAGATACAAAGGGTAACACCTGTTTTCCAACTATGGCAACGACAACCAGGGCTATCAAGGCCGACCACACAATGACCGCCACGAGAAGTCGGAGTAGAGCGGAGAGCCTTCGCGGTTCACTGCGGTAGAAATAGATATATGCCTGAGGCAGGCCCATATCGCTGAACTTAGCGACGATCGTCGCCAGGGCGATCAGGGTGGCATAATGGCCATATTCTGTAGGATCGAGCACGCGCACGATCATGACCCCCAGAGTCAGGTTGAACACCTGGCTGAGCGCGGTACCAACAGCCAGAATGCGAAGGCTGCCACTCAGTTCCTTAGCGCTCTGCATCGTGCACAAACTCCCGGAGCAACTTCGCTGGAAACCTGCCGATCACGCGTCGTTCGGGAAACGAGCCTGTAACCACCCTGTTAGCCCCCACCCCCACCACGCAATTCCTGCCGATCACAACGCCAGGTAGGATGCAGACATTAATGCCGCGCTGGGAGCCGTCGCCAATGCTAACCGGCCGTGGTACGGTCGCGCCCTGGTCCATCACTGTCTGATCAGGCTGATCGAAGCGATGGTTGATGTCGGAAATGCAGCAACGTGCCGTGATCAGCGCTTTCGCGCCGATCAGTACCTCCTCAGCGATAGAGATAATCGCAACTGAACTGAGGAGTCATTGGCTATCTCCTTGAGAATGTCCTGACACTGAAACCCGGTGCGTGTATCGTGTCATCCAGTACGCCAGAGGGAAATAGGTACGCCGCCAGCCGGCCGTCAGAAATCGTCCGATGACGGGGAATCTGCCGCGCAGCGCCGGTATCGGTCGATAGCCAGCCTCGCAGCGACGCAGGTACGCGACAATACGTTCCGTCAGGCCTGATGGCGGTGTCGCGACCGCGCCGCTCCCAGCGGCTGCCCGTGGACGACAGACCGCGCGCACTGTCTCATCAACAGCGAGCACCTGAAAGCCGGCCAGTTCACAGACATAACGCAACGTTGCGGCGCAGAAAGTGAAGGTGTGGGCGTTCTGCATATAGGACATCACATCGAGGTTGGTGCGATGGATGCGGAAGATCCCCGGAACCTCCAGCAAGAGTATGGCCGCTGACGACATAGCAGCGGCAAGGGTGCGAAGTTCGGAGACCGGATCCAGAAAGTGCTCCACAACGTGGGACAGCAGCACCAGATCTGCGCCAGCCACATCGCTGATCGCGTCGGCGACGAAACCGTAGCGCATCACACAACCGAACACCCGCTCACCGATCGCCAGATACTCCCGATCAACATCATAGCCGATACGCTCCCAGGTGGCCGGCAACGCGCCCAGGTTCCAGCCGCCGCCAGCGCCAATTTCGACGATCCGCGGCTGCGATCTGGCCAGGCCATAGCCGGCCATAGCCCTGCCGATCCAGGCTGCGAGTGCGCGCACCTGCGACGATGCGCCAAGCTCGCGGGCAAACTGCTCCTTCGATCCCATCACCGGGTTGTAGAGGTCTCGGTACTCATGCTGGTAGAACCGGGCATAGCGCTCTGCTGTCCAGCGGGGCGTCACCCGCAGCAAGCCACAGACACGGCATGCGACTTTGCGATAGGGTAGGCCATGGCGTTCTACCTGAGCGAGCACGATCTCGTCGCCGGTGGCGCCGCAGATGCACGGCACTGGCTCATAGTCATCGGGAGCATCCGCTGCCAGAATTCGGTCGCGCACCCGAGTCTGGGCCGGCGTAAGTTGGCGGAGCCGCGCTGTCTCCCGTGAGTATGCTGGACCCAGGACCGGTCGCTCTGCCTGTTGCGGCGTCACCATTTTCATTAGCTGTTCCTCGCCCGCAACAGCGCTTCGACGCGAGCGAAGTCATCAAGCGTGTCGATCGAGACCATCGGCTCATCGATCACCACGGCGGCTGTGCGCAGTCCGAGGATCGTCTGCTGGACAAGCAGACATGCACGGGTAAAGGCATAGGCCGCCCCATTGCGATGGTAGACGGGCGTAAGTTGCTGGCGCGCAATAATCGCGGCTCCGCGCTGGTCAAAGTAATCCAGGTGCCCTTCGGGACCAATCACAAGCTGTTTCAGCGGATGGTACTTCAAATCGGTTGGCGAGACGGTCCAGACGGCGTCCCAACCTTCGCTGACGAGTTTGCGGATCGTGGTATCCACGTGGCTGGCGGTGCGCAACGGTGAAGTGGGCTGCAGCATCACAACGACGTCATATTGCACACCATCAATCTGCTCCATCGTCTGCAAAGCATGGGTCAACACCTGAAGATCGCTGATCTGGTCACCAGCGAGGGCCTCAGGTCGAATAAACGGTGCATCAATGCCGACCTTACGGCTTACGGCAGCGATCTCGGGGTGATCGGTCGAGACGACCCAACGGTCGACGTATTGTAATGCAACGACAATCGACTCAAGGTGAGCGAGCAATGGCTTGCCGAGCAACGGATGGATATTCTTCAATCGAACGCCCTTGCTGCCACCACGGGCCGGTACAACGACGAGCACGCGTTGGTTCAGCAGCACAGCAACTCCCTCTCGGTACGCGATGCGAGCAGTGCCGGCAATCCGCGCAGGTCATCAAGCAGCGTCAGGCCAGCGGGATCGAAATCGTTGAACGGATTGCGCATGCCAACGAAGCAACAGCCGACGGCTCGCGCCGCCTCGAGGTCATAGCGACCGTCACCAACCATGACCACCTGGTCAGGCGCCAGCCCCTCAGCCTGAAGGATGCGGCGCAGATTCTCCACCTTGGTGCAGGGCCGGCCAAGCACCCCCTGGAAGTAGCCATCCCAGCCACGCTTTGTCACAATGCGGCGCAGGGGCTCCTCAGGCGTAGCCGAGTTGATATAGAGGGTATAGTGCGGGGCGAGGGCTGCGAGGGTCGCAGAGGCACCGCTTATCTCCGCACAGGTGGCGGCGAACGCTTCGCAGATGTTGTTATAGGCCAGGGCGCGCTCGCGTACGGCCGCGAGGTCGGCCTGCCTGGCAGGAACTCGCTGCTCCACCACGAGGCGGTCAAGGATCGCGGCGATAATCTGGTAACGGTCGTTATCGCCGTGATTGCCCAGGATCGCGTGCACCGATGCGCCAGCCGGATCAAGGTCGCTGAAGATCTCGAAGTAAGCGTGTCGCTTGACTGCATTCGAGTCCACGAGAACACCATCAAAGTCGAAAACAATGCAGCAGAGCTTTTGCATGACAATGTCAGATCTGATAACGACCCCAATGATTCACGATAGTTTTACGTGCTGATTGGGGTTGACGATTGATCTCCTTGTCTTCGTAGAATGAGTCGTCGTCATAGTGCATCGTCGATATCTCCTCGAAGATTACACCAGTATCAGTCCAGAACTCATGCCAGACCCCTTGCTGCACCAATTGAATGTCACCGGGATAGAGTGTGCGGTGGCGGCCATCGATTTCCATCTCGAGCACGCCGTAGAGCACCTGAAAGGTCTCCTCCTTGCGCTTATGGTAGTGAGAGGGATGGCGCTGACCAGGAAGTTGGATAACGATTTTCTTGCAGTAAGTACGATTGATACAAGTGATAATTGTCGCCCCAATCTTGAGAAAGTTTGCAATCCCCTTGTGATGCGAAAACTCGGCTTCGAACTCGGTATTGAGCACAATGCGAGCCTCGTTGAGCATCGCCTTGATCGAATGAATTGCCGTGAAGAGCACCTGCTTTTCTGCTTCTTCAGGGATAGCAAGGTCAGCGATGAGGAGGGGTTCATCCGCGGCCAGCGGCCGCATGGCAAGGATACCGCTGGTCCACTTGCTGGAAGCGAGTTGCCCCTCGCTCCAGGGCATCGCGAAGTAAACATCTTCGAGTCGCAGCTCTGTGCCGGCCTTGATCGGGCGGCGGGCATAGACGCCACGCTTGAGTGAAGCGAGTGCCTCGCGTTCCTCAGCGGGGGCAGGCTGGCGCTCGGTGTGCCCACAGATCATGCGGGCCTGTTCAGCGGCCTTGATCCAGGCGTCGATCTGTTCGGGGGTTGAGGAGTAAGCATTCAACTTAATTGTATCAGTAGGAATACCAACGTGGCGCTCGAGGATCCGCGCCCCCTTGGCCACTGCCACGTAGACCGGGGCGAGATCGCCCGGGTTCTCGTGGGTAGAGAAACCGATCACATAATTGGGATAGCGGCGGCGAAGTAACTCGATCTGATTCAACGCCAATTGGTGATCAGGAGTTGGATAGATCGAGACACAGTGCATGATCGCGAACGGCACACGGCGGTGGTCGAAGAAACTGACGAGGTCATCAATCTCTTTGAGGGTGAGCCCACCGGTCGAGAAGATCACCGGCTTGTTATGCTCGGCGATTGCCTCGAGCAACGGCCAGTCGGTGGCGGAGCAACTGGCTACCTTCACAATCTCGATACCCAATTCGACAATTGTATTGACTGACTCTTCATCGAACGGCGTGGCCATAGTGATCATCCCGGTCTCACGCACTTCATCAGCGAGCAGAGCGTACGCCTCCTTTGAAAGGCGTGTAGCCAGGAAGCGCGGAATATGCTTGTTCGAACTGCCCTGCTGATGGCTGGGATGAATAAATGTGTCGAGGTGGCGAAACTGGAACTTAAGCGCCGCCCGCACCTGATTGCTTGCAGCCACCCGCCCGAGCTCACGGATGATCCGCCGGGCATGATCAACCTGACCCTGGTGATTGTTCGCGAGGTCAAATACATAGAGTTGTTCGAAATCGAAGCTCGGCTTCACGTCACTACCTCTGGTTGCATACATATTCCCACGGCCCTATCGGTGCGCCGCGGCGAGAGCCGCCTCGGTATAACCGACCGCGTAGTTGATAGCGATCCGTTTGCCCTGCTGCTGCGAACGATGAGCGGCAGCAATGACCAGCATTGTGTCGAGGCCACGTTCGAGCGTGATGCCCGAGGGGGTATGCGCGCCGTCAATCTGGGCCTTGATGTGCGTGAGCTCCCAGATGAAATC
>DAOTYR010000199.1:0-1686 GCA_034434655.1 Chloroflexaceae bacterium | reverse complement strand
CGAGCCTGCTCACCGACCTGGTCGGCATCGCCATCGTCGCGGGCGTGTGGTTCTGGCAGTATTATGATGTGCGGCGGCGGAGCGGCGTGCCCGCTCCGGTCCAACAGACGGGCTAACATGAACATGGGGGAACCAGGTTCCCCCATACCCCACCCGGTGGGAGGGCCTGGCCCTCCAGCAGGGGGATGGGGAAACCTGGTTTCCCCATCCCCTCACCCGGTGGGAGGGTCTGGGAGGGCTGCGCCCTCCAGCAGGGGGATGGGGAAACCTGATTTCCCCATCCTCACCTCCCCGCCGGGAGGCGACTACGTAAGTCCTGTTATATGACAGGCCTTCTCAGCAATCGGCAAGCGAGCCTTGCGCCAGGACCCACCCATGCGCGAGCATCTGGAAACCATTGACACGTGGCTGGCCCGCGGCGAGCGGGTAGCCGTGGCGACCGTGGTGCGAACCATGGGTTCATCGCCGCAGCAGGTGGGCGCGAAGCTGTTCGTTTCCTCGGGCGGGGCCATGGCCGGCTCGGTGAGCGGCGGCTGCATCGAAGGCGAAGTGTTCGCGGCATGCCAGGAGGCGCTGGCGACGGGAGAGGCGCGCCTGTTGCGCTTCGGCGTCGCCGACGAGACGGCCTGGGAGGCCGGGCTGGCCTGCGGCGGCACGATTGAGGTGCTGATCGAACCGCTGCGCGAGCCGATTCGCGCGGAGCGCCCGGTGGCGACGGCGACGGTCATCCGGGGGCCGTGGCGTCTGGGCGCCAGATTGCTGGTCGAGGCTGACGGGAGCGTCGTGGGCAGCCTGGGTGACGCGGCCCTGGACCAGGCGGCAGGCCGGGTAGCGTGGGGGCTCCTGGCGCAGGGGGCGAGCCGCGAGGTCGAACTGGCCGGCGGGGACGTGGCGGTGTTTATCGAGAGTTTCGTGCCGCCGCCGAGCCTGTACATGGTTGGCGGGGTGCACATCGCCGTGGCGCTGGCGCGGCTGGCGAAGGTGCTCGACGTCCGCACCATCGTGGTGGATGCCCGGGCGGCCTTCGCCAGCCCGGAGCGTTTCGCCCACGTGGATGAACTGGTGCTGGCCTGGCCCGACGAGGCGCTGGAAGGGCGCCTCGATGCGCGTAGTTGGGTGGCGGTGCTGACCCACGACCCCAAGCTCGACGATCCGGCGCTGCGGGTCGCTCTGCGCTCACCGGCGCGCTACATCGGCGCGCTGGGGAGCCGGACCACCCATGCCCGGCGCCTGGAGCGTCTCCGGGCCGAGGGCTTCAGCGAGGCCGACCTGGCGCGCATTCACGGGCCGATCGGCCTGCCTATCGGAGCAAAAACGCCCGAAGAGATTGCCGTGAGTATTCTGGCGCAAATGATTCAAGTTCAAAGGAGCATCTGAGCAATGGATACCAGACTGGCGACGTTGCTGTACGAGGGCGCCCTGGCGCTCCAACAGGGAAATAAGGAACGGGCCCGCGAACTGCTCCTGCAGGTCGTGGAGACCGATGAGCGCAACGAGGAAGCCTGGCTGTGGCTCAGCGGCGCCGTAGACGACCCGGAGGACCAGCGCACGGCCCTGGAGAACGTGCTGGCGATCAACCCCCAGAACCCCCACGCCCTCTACGGCCTTGCCGTGCTCGATGGCAAGGCGTAGCAACGCTGCCCAGGCAGGCCCGCCGTCATAGATTGCGCTTGCCTCTACCGTCCT
>DAOTYR010000198.1:0-6288 GCA_034434655.1 Chloroflexaceae bacterium | reverse complement strand
AACCTGGTTCCCCCACACCCCTCGCCGAGGGCCTATGTTCAGGTTAGGCCCCATTCGCGGGGCGCACACCGCCCGATGCAAACGGCCCGGGAGCGCGGGCGGCCCACCCTCGTCGCATCTCCGCGGGCAAGGTGACTGCCCCCCTCCCCAGCCCTCCCCCCGCTGGGGGGAGGGAGTCCGGCTCCTCCCCCCGCTGGGGGGAGGTCAGGAGGGGGGCTGCAGCGCCGCATGCGCGTAGGTGAGCAGCCTATGTTCACGTTAGACCTCTATGCGGCTGCGCCGCACACGAAGAACATAAGATTCTTCTCGGGAGGGCGACGCCCTCCCAGACCCTCCCGTGAACGGCCTATGTTCCAGAAGCATTTCACCCTATGACCCTGGTGCGCATCCGCAACCTGACCCGCGAGCAGGTGCTCGCGGAACGCTGCGAGGTGGCCCGCAGCTTTCTGGCCCGCGGGCGTGGCCTGATCGGACGCGACACGCTCGCCGCGGGCGAAGGGCTGCTGATCCGCCCGTGCTCGAGCGTGCATAGCTTTTTCATGCGCTTCCCGATAGACGTCGTCTTTGTTGACCGGCACGATCGGGTCGTGGGTCTCACCGAGGCGATGCCCCCAAACCGGCCCTACGCCGGCGCATGGCGCGCGCGCTACGTCGTCGAACTGCCGAGTGGAACCATCGCCGCGACGGGGACGCGCGTGGGGGACGTGGTGCGCATGGAGGAGACGCACACCCGGCCTTGATCTGCGGTATGATACACCTGTGGCGTTAGATGCGACTTCCGCCTCCGGCGGCAGGTCCGGCGCTTGCCCCGATGCCGTTGCATCAGCCCTGGACGGGATGATACACGACAAGGTAGCGATGGGCCGCCCTGCCACAGGCGATCAAGAGCCAATGTACCAAGGAGCGCTCCTGCATGCATATACTCGTCACTAACGACGATGGAATTGATAGTCCGGGTCTGTGGGCGCTGGCCGGCGCCCTGCGCGAGGCGGGGCTGGGTACGGTGACCGTGGTGGCCCCGGAAGAAGAGCAGAGCGGCATGAGCATGGCCCTGCCCCCGCCCCGCCGCGACCTGACCTTGCGCCCTGTCCCGCCTCCCGATCCGATCCATGCCGGCATTCCGGCGTATGCCTTCAGTGGCACGCCGGTGGGTTGCGTGCTCGCCGGGATGCTGGCCAGGCTCGGTCCGCGCCCCGAGGTGGTGGTTTCGGGCGTCAACCGGGGTCTCAACAGCGGCACCAATGTCCTGCTGAGCGGCACGGTGGGCGCGGCAATGCTCGCGGCCCTCTGGGGCCTGCCGGCTATGGCCGTCTCGCAGATGTTTGTGGGCGATGCGCCCATGCCCTGGGGCACGGCCACCTGGGCCGCGGTGAAGAGCTTCCCGCTGCTCGAACAGTTGCGGGGGCGCGGTCCGGTGGTGCTCAACGTGAATGCCCCTCACCTGCACGACATCGCCGACGTGCGGGGCTTTCGGCAGACCCGTCTCTCCGATTTCTTCTACGGCCACGTCGTGGATATGGAACTGGAACCCGACCCGGCCGACGGCGATGGCCGGCGGCGGCTGCTGATCCGCTTCGCGCGCGATCGCATCCCCGACTTCCCCGAACACACCGACGATGGCGCGGTCCGCTCCGGCTATGTGTCCCTCTCCCTGCTCACCCCGATGGGTATCGCGGACGACCTCGACCTCAGCGCGGCGATTGCGCGCCTGTGAGGTGGTTGGTGTCCACATCGCCGCGCTCCACCTCCAGGGGCAGGGGAAGGGGGAAACCGGGTTTCCCCCTTTCTCCTACCGGATGGTTGCATGCAACCCGGCGGAGTATGATAGGAACCGACACTTCGGGAGGGCTTCGCCCTCCTACACCCTCCCACCGGGTGGGGTCTGGGGAAACCCGGTTTCCCCAGACCCCTGCGCAAGGGCTGCGCCCTCCCAAACCCTCCGCGGGCGGGGGTGTGGGGAAACCCGGTTTCCCCATGGTCACGTGAGACGGTCATGCGCATGGCGCCCAACGCCGCGATGCACATGCCCTGGGAGCGCGGGCGTCCCGCCCGCATCGCGTTTCCGCGGGCACGGTGCCGGCCCCTTCCCTGACCATCCCCCCGCTGGGGGCGGGAACCCGGCGCCTCCCCCCAGCGGGGGGAGGCTGGGAGGGGGGCTGAACCCTGCGAACGATGGTCACCTCAGGAGGCGACCGCGTAACTCCTGTACAGGAATGAGGTAAGCGCGTGAGCAGCATTGATATGTCCGAGGTGCGGGCGTGGGTGCGTGACGGAGGGCTCCACGCCCGCCGCTACTTTAACAATGTGGAGGTGCAGCGGAAGGCCGACCGGAGCTGGGTGACCCGGGCCGATCTGGAAGTCGAACAGTTGTTGCGCGAGCGGATCGCCGCTCGCTATCCCGATCACGGGATCATCGGCGAAGAGCAGGGCGTGGGAGCGATCGATCGCGAGTTCGTCTGGTGCCTTGACCCGATTGACGGCACCGGATCATTCGTGGCCGGGTTGCCCACCTGGTGCGTTTCGGTCGGGCTGTTGCGCGATGGCCAACCTTACCTGGGCGCGATCTACCTGCCCATTCTCGATGATTGCTACTGGGCCGAGGCAGAGGGACCGGCGTATCGCAACGAGACGCCGATCCATGCCAGCACGGCCACGACGATCGACACCAACGACTGGATCAGCGTTTCGTCCTACGCGCATCGCCAGTACCGGATCGACTTTCCGGCCAAAACGCGGAGTCTCAGCAGTGTGGCCGTGGATTGCTGCTACGTTGCCCGCGGCAGTTCGCTCGGGGCGCTGATCGGGCGGGCCAACCTGTGGGATCTGGCGGCCGGCCTGGCGATCATCCGCGCCGCCGGAGCGGTCGCCGTGGGGCTGAGCGGGGCGCCGCTGGACACGGCACTCCTCCTCGACGGGCGCCGCTTGCCCGAGCCGATCATCGTCGCTCCGCCGCAGCTTGTTGAACTCCTGCGGAGCTATATCTCGCGGCGCGCATGAGCGCTAACGTGAACATAAGCCCTCGGCGAGGGATGTGGGGAAACCGGGTTTCCCCACGCCCCCGCCGGCGAGAGGGCCTGGCCCTCGAACAGGGGGATGGGGAAACCGGGTTTCCCCATCCCCCCACCCGGTGGGAGGGTTTGGGAGGGCTACGCCCTCCCAAGAAGTATATTCATTCCCGTCGGTGTGCAGCGCAGCCGCATGGACGGCTAACGTGAACATAGGCTGCTGGAGCAGGGGAGTGGGGAAACCGGGTTTCCCCACTCCCCCGCCCGCGGAAGTTCGTGTGCGGCGCAGCCGCATGGACGGCTGATGGGGAAACCAGGGTCCCCCATATACGGCAACCTAAAATCCAAAATCTACAATCCAAAATGGTATCACTCGGCCCGGGGCGAGCGCAGCGGACGGTTCAGGCCCACCTCCAGGCGCCATTCGGCGAGGGAGGAACCGGTGGCCGCGGCGTACACATCGGTGAGGGCCATGGCGGCCAGTTTCCAGTTGTGGCGACGTTCGACCAGGCGGCACGCGGCTCGCCCCAGGCGCCCGCGGACCGGCGCGTCGTTCAGCAGGGTCAGCGCGGCCCGTGCCAATGCGGAAACGCCCTCGGCGACCAGCAGTTCTTCGCCGTCGCGCCCGCCCACATCGTGGGCCAGGCGCTCGCAGGCTACCAGGGGGAGCGCGGTTGCCAGCGCCTCCAGGGCCCGATGTGGAGTGGTCATCGTCGGCGCCAGCGGCGCCAGGGCCAGGGTCGCGGTGGTCAGGTAGATCCGTGAGTCGTGCACGGGATTGACAAAGAGGACCCGCGGATCATGGGCGAGCGGGCCACGGAGTTGCCGGGCCGGCGCTCCCAGCACTGTCAACTGAACATCAGGGCGCACCTCCCAGATGGTGGTAAGGGTTCTGGTAGCCAGATGCAGGGCCTGGCGGGCCTCGGACCGGCTCAGGTCGCGCAGGTCGAGCAGCACGGTCGCGGGATCGCGCAGGTGGAGCGGGGGAGCGAAGCGCTCCGGGTCAAGGGTGTCGGGCACGGTGTAGACGCGCGCGCCGGTAGCCGTGGCGAGCCCCAGGGCGCGGAAGGCGAGGAGGTCATCTTCGGAAGCGAGGATAATGTGGTGGAACGGTTTCAGCCGCCGGAGTTCCTGCCGGCGGATCCAGACCAGTCGGGCAACGTGCCGGACGCGGGCCAGGGGAGCGTCGGTGCGCGTGGCGTGCTCCAGACGCTGCGAGATGCAGGCGGTCGCATCCACCACGGTCGGTATGGGCAGGGGCCGGCCCAGCAGGGCCGCCGCGCGGCTGTCGAGGTGGGCCACGTCGAAGCGCCCGTCGGAGATGAGACTGGAGACGACCCCGGCCAGGTCGCGCCGGTGGCGCACGGGAACCACCCGCTGGCAGTAGGGGCTGAGATCATCGAAGGTGGTGCCCGCCTGATCGGCAAAGACGAGGGTTACCGTGTGTCCATAGCGCGCCAGAGCCGCAACAAAGCCATGGGTGCGCGGATGGCTGACGGTAGGCGCCGCGCCGCATACAAGCAGTACATCCATAGACGCCCCCTTCGAGACACGCACCGCAACGGGCGGCCAATCATGCTGTCATTGCATCCGTCCATGCGGCTATGCCGCACACGAACGTGATGAAAAAGGTCGTTCTTGAGAGGGCATGGCCCTCCCACACGCTCCCTCTAGGTGAGGGAGATGGGGAAACCGGGTTTCCCCATCTCCCTGCTCCAGGAGACTATTTTGCAAACAGGTTGTTCCTGGGAGGGCTGCGCTCTCCCAGACCCTCCCGCGGGCGGGGGGATGGGGAAATCTGGTTTTCCCATCCCTCCGCTCGAGGGCTGCGCCCTCGCAAACGCTCCCGCGGGCGGGGGATGGGGAAACCGGGTTTCCCCATGCTCCTGCTCAAGGAGACTATTTTTACATCAGCCGTCCATGCGGCTGCGCCGCACACCGCCGCAATGAAATTCTTGGGAGGGCGCAGCCCTCGCAAACCCTCCCGCGGGTGGGGGCATGGGGAAACCCGGTTTCCATTCCCCTGCCCCAGCAGCTTATTTTCAGGTTAGGTTGATTGTAGACCGGGCCGATGAACAGCGGTTGGCAGGAAGGGCCTTGCTGGATTGCGTTCCTGTCATCAAGTGGGGACACCCGGTTTCCCCATGCCCCTGCCCCAGCAGCTTATTTTCACGTTAGCGCTCACGAGCTTGCGGCGTCTCTATGACGCTTTGGTACACTGCGTGCGTCCTGTTATCATGAGGGGGGATAAACGAGAAACATGGAGCGATCACTTGCCCTGGTGGGCCTGAGCGGCGCGGGGAAGTCAACGCTGGCGCGGATGCTGGCCACGCATCTGGGATGGCCGGTTGCCGATACCGACGCGCTGGTCGTGGCGCGGACGGGGCTTCCGGTGGCGGCGATCTTCGCCGGGCAGGGCGAAGGAGCTTTTCGCGATCTGGAGGCCGAGGCACTGGTCCGGGCCCTGGAGCGGGGACCGGCAGTGGTGGCGACGGGTGGTGGCGTGGTGCTACGGGCAGCCAATCGGGCGTTGTTGCAGGCGCGGGCGTTTGTGGTCTGGCTGGACGCTCCCGACGCGGAGCTGGTGGAGCGGCTGCGCGCCCACGACGAGGAACGCCCCCTGCTGGCGGGCGATGCCATGGCGCGCCTGGCCGCCCTGCGAGCCGCGCGTGAGCCGCTCTACGCCGAGGTGGCGCACCTGCGCCTGGAGACGGCAGGGATGCCTCCCGAGGAGGCGACGCGGCGGATCATGCGCGCGTACCGGGAATGGAACCGCCGCACCCCTCCCCCGACAGAGGTGTAGCGCCTGCTCGGATGACCATGGTATCGCACACGCGAGCGTGGGGGTGGCCTTGCGCGGGGTCTGTGGGCAGGGTTGACGCGAAGCCGCAACGGCGCGAAGCGTGGGAGTGTGGTGGCGGTGGGACAAGCGTGAACGGCACGTTGACGCAAAGCCGCAACGGCGCACAGCGTGGGAGCGTGGTGGCGGTGGGACAAGCGTGAACGGCACGTTGACGCGAAGCCGCAACGGCGCACAGCGTGGGAGCGTGGTGGCGGTGGGACAAGCGTGAACGGCACGTTGACGCGAAGGCGCAGCGGCGCACAGCGTAGAGGCTCTACGACCCTGCGGTTGGGGCGCGGGGTTGCCCTATGTGCTAGACTAGCGTTGGACAGATCGGTTCCCATAACCCGTTTCACGCAGGGCGGCGACACCAGGAGTTTGTTTGATGACCACCCCCATGACGACCGTCCCAGCTGACACGACCGAGACGACCGAGACCAC
>DAOTYR010000197.1:0-1556 GCA_034434655.1 Chloroflexaceae bacterium | reverse complement strand
GCATCTCATCCGGCTGCGGGTCGGACAGCGAGCGGCCCACCGACCAGCCGATGTAGGCCAGGCTGAGCATCCCCAGGATGCGGACGATGAAGTTGAGACTGATCCTGCGCCCCGGCCCGCCGGATGGGAGCATGCGTGAGGGTAGTGCCCCTCCGGGCGAGTCCTTGTTCATACCGGTGTTGGACAATACACCACGACGATAGGCTAAAGTTCGCTGTGCGACCTGTTGCGTATCCCTTCAGCCGTCCATGCGGCTCCGCCGCACAACGCCGCGATGAAAATAAGTTTGTTCTTGGGAGGGCTGCGCCCTCCCAAACCCTCCCAGGGGCGGGGGCCTGGGTGCGCGGGCCGCCGGCCCGCGTCCGCGGGGGTATGGGGAAACCCGGTTTCCCCATACCCCTCGCCGAGGGCTTATTTTCACGTCAGTATCACCGCCATGTACGCAGTGCGCTTGCCAGGCTTCAATGGCCCCCTCGACCTGCTGCTGCGGCTGATCGAGCGCGCTGAACTTGACATAACATCTATCTCTCTGGCGCAGGTGGCCGACCAGTACCTGGCGCACGTGCGCACGCTGGAGGCGCCGGAGCCTGGCGCGCTGGCCGAGTTCGTGAGCCTGGCGGCCCGGCTTCTGCTGATCAAATCCCGGGCCTTGCTGCCGCGCCCCGCCGCCGAGGAGCGGCCCGCGCCATTCCAGGATGCCGACGCCGAGGCCCTGGCGCGCCAACTGCGCGAGTACCGGCGCTACAAACAGGTGGCCGCCCTGTTGCGCGCCTGGCACGAGGAAGAGCGGCGCACCTTTCTGCGGCTCGCCCCTGCCCCGCCGGAACTGGATCTGACCCCGCCGCCGGTGCGGCACACGCTGGCCGAGCTGGTCGCCGCGCTGCAACGCCGCCTGCAACTGGCCCTGCCGCTGGAGGAAGCCGGGGTCATCGCCCTCGGCCCGCGCCTGACCGTGGCCCAGGTGGTCGCCGAGATTCTGCGGCGCCTGGAGCGGGCTCCCTGGTTCAGCTTCGATGACCTGTTCGCGCCGGACACGCGGCGGGAGGAGGTGATCGTCACCTTCTGGGCGGTGCTCGAGCTGCTGAAACGGCGCGTGATCACCGTGGAACAACCCGACCTCTTCGGGATGATCAGCATTGGCCGCGGCGAGGCCGGGCTGGATCCCGTCAAGGCAAGCTTCGAGGATGATGCGCTATGAGTGAGCCGCTTGCGGGCGACGCGCCCCCGCGGGGAGGGACGCTGGCGCTGCCTCTGGGGGATCTGCTGGCCCTGGGCAACCAGATCCGCGCGCACGACACCCCCGAAACGCTGCTGCGGGAAGTCGCCGAAACCTTGCGCCGCGTCGTCGCCAGCCCGCGGGTGTATGCGCGCCTGCGGAACATGGACACCGACGCCCTGGAAGCGGTGGCCTTCGCCGGCCCCTATGTGCTAGACTAGCGTTGGACAGATCGGTTCCCATAACCCGTTTCACGCAGGGCGGCGACACCAGGAGTTTGTTTGATGACCACCCCCATGACGACCGTCCCAGCTGACACGACCGAGACGACCGAGACCAC
>DAOTYR010000196.1:0-5712 GCA_034434655.1 Chloroflexaceae bacterium | reverse complement strand
GGCGGGAGATGTGAGCGCCGAAACCGCGCCAGACCTACTGCCGCACCAGCGGCAGAACAACCCGCGCGGCGATCCCGCTACCCTGGAGCGCGATGCTTGCGCTTTCGCCTTCCGCCATCGCCAGCGCCACCCGCCCGCGGTACACCCCCATCGTGGTCGGCGTAAAAGCGATCAACAGCGTACAACTCTCTCCCGGCGCCAGGCTGAACGGGAACGCAGCAGGGCAAGTACCCCCGCGGCGCGCAAAGCTCCCCTCGACGTCGATCTGCGTCACCTCAATCGGCGCGCCGCCCCCGTTCGCGACCATGACCGGGAGCGTGTCGGCGGTTCCCAGCGGGTGCGGGCCGAAGTCCAGTGTATCGGCGCTCAGTGCCAGACGGCCCGGGGCCGTCGTGTCTTGAATGATCAAGGTCAGGCTGGATGGCCCGGCGAGAGTCGCGCGCTCCGGGTCACCGAGAGTGATGATAAGCGTTTCACCGGGATCGCGTTCGACATCGCGCTCGATACTGAAGCGCAGGGTCGTGGAACGCGCCCCCGGGGCGAAGACGATCCTGCCGTGGCGCAGGCTGTGATCGGCCTGGCTCGCCGTGCCGCTCACGCTGTAGGGCACGGACACCTCCTGATTACTGGCGAGGTTCAGGGCCAGGCTGATCGTCACCTCTTCCCCCTCGGCCACCACCCGCGGCTCACCGGCGAAGCTGAGCCGGCGCACGCGACGGGCGGCCTCTTCGACCGCCGCGCCGGCGTTGAGTATGCCCGCGCCACAGCGGTCAATGCATCCGCTGCCGGCGGGAAAGGGGGTGACCGTATTTCGCAGGATCTCCAGCGCCTCGGAGCGGCTCAACCCAGGATTGGCCGAGAGCATCAGACTGATCGCCGCCGCCACATGGGGCGTAGCCATGCTCGTGCCACGATAGCCGGCGTAGCTGTCGCCGGTCGGCGATGGCGCAGTCGGGCTGCTATTGACCGTCGAAACCACCGCGGCGGCGCTGTCGCCGCCCGGTGCGGCGAGGGTAACCAGCGGACCATAGTTGCTATACGGCGCCCGGTTGCCGGAGAGCGTCGAGGCGGCCACAGCCACCACGCCAGCGCAATTCGCGGGGGTCATGCCCGAGGCCGATGCATTGGCGTTCCCGGCTGCGACCACGACCATCGCGCCGGCCTGGTTCACGGCGTTGATGGCGTTCTGCATCGTTGTCGGGCAGGCGCTGCCCGAGGCGCCGAGGCTCAGATTGAGCACCCGCGCCGGGGTAGGATTGTTCGGCACGCCCGGCACGGGCAGACCGGCTGCCCAGCGCATTGCGTCGGCAACGTCGCTCAGGCTGCCGCCGCACTTGCCCAGCACGCGCACCACGAGCAGCGGTGAATCCCAGACGGCGCCGGCAATGCCGCGGTTATTGTTGACCCGGGCGCCGAAAATGCCCGCCACGTGTGAGCCATGCCAGCTACTCGGCGTTGCCGGGCAACCGCCTGTCGCCTCGGCCGCGCTCACCCAGTCGCCGGGATCACTCGGGTCGGGGTCGCGCCCATCGCCGTCATTGGCGTTGAACAGGGTCGAAATAAAGTCGTAGCCAGGGTTGCCCGGCGGGGTGCGCCCGGCCAGGTCCTCGTGCGTGAGGAGGCCGCCGGTGTCAAGGATGGCGCCGACGATCGCCGGATTGCCGGTGGTGATCATCCAGGCATCGGGAAAATTGGCGCCGTACCGGGCGCTGGTGACGGTTTGAAGGTTCCACTGCGCGCCGCTGTACAACGGGTCCCCTGGAACCAGGGCCGGGAAGAAGATCAGGTCGGGTTCGACATACGCTGCTCCCGATGCGGCAGCCAGGCGCTCTGCCAGGCGCCGGGCCTCCTCGAGCGGGAGCGGTTCGGGCAGGCGCAGCACATGTGCGCCATCGGCCAGGGTGCGCACATACTCCAGCGGTGTGACGGCCAGCGCGCTCAACTGCGCGGTGGCCTGCGCGGGGCCGGGAACAGCCTGGGGGGCGGCGCCGTCGGAGGGCGGGAAGCGCACGATAATCTGCTCCACCGGCGCAACCGGCGGCGCCTCGTCCTGTTCATCGGCGCGGGCCGGCCCACCCGAGACCAGCAGGAGCAGAGCCAGGGCGATGAGGGTGAGCGCTCTGAATGAACGCGGGATGGTTGGGAGCATATGCCTTCTTCCCAGTTAGATGAGCTTGCAGCAGACCGGGGGGGTGGCGAAACCCGGTTCCCCCTCCCTCCGACGGGCGTGGAGCCGCCGGCGTCCTCTCGTGGGCAGGGGTATGGGGAAACCGGGTTTCCCTATACCCCCTACATCCACTATATAACAAAGGCGTTACGGGGTGGAGGGGTGCGGGTAGGCTACACCTCCCCGCATACCCTGCTTCCGCGCCCGCGGCGGCCAGGATGCCCGGCGAGACGCCCACAGCGCACCCGCCGCGGGCGGGGAACGAGAAACGAACGGTTCGGGGAGGGCCTGCGGCCCTGCCTGCTCCCTGTCGGGAGGCGACCGCATAACTCCTAACGTGAACATAGGTTCTCGAAGAGGGGTGTGGGGAAACCGGGTTTCCCCACACCCCCGCCCCGCAGGGGCATGGGGAAACCGGGTTTCCCCATGCCCCCACCCGCGGGAGGGTCTGGGAGGGCGCAGCCCTCCCAGGAACAACCGTATGTTCATTGCGGCGTTGTGCGGCGGAGCCGCATGGACATCTGATTATATAAACGAGAAAATGGGAGGGCCAGGCCCTCCCAAGAAGATGATACACTACCGCGCTCAGCGCCGGGGAAATTCCGCCCTCGCTCCCAGGGGACATGTGACCGCGCGCGTCTGCCGCCGCGGGCGGAAGGGGGGCGCGGCGAGGCCAGGTCTCCCCACGCCTCGCCAACGGTACCGTCATGGTATCAGTGCTGCGGCGCTCCCACGTGGAGATGGGCATGGTAACTCGACCGCACCAGGGGACCGCTCTCCACGTGGCGAAAGCCACGGCGCAAACCTTCGACCCGAAAATGGGCGAACTCCTCCAGCGTCACGTAGCGATCCACCGGCCAGTAACTCGCGTCGGGGGCCAGGTACTGCCCGATGGTTACCACATTGACATCAACCGCCCGCAGGGCGTCGAGCACCTCAAGCACCTCGGCGTTGGTCTCGCCAGCGCCGACCATCATCCCGCTCTTGGTCACCAGACGCGGATCGAAGGCGCGGGCGCGGGCCAGCAGTTCCAGGCTCTGCTCGAAGCGGGCGCGGGGGCGGAAGCGCCGGAAGAGCCGCGGCACGGTCTCGATATTGTGGTTCAGCACATCGGGACGGGCGTCCAGCACCATCTGGAGGGCATCCCAGTTGCCGTCGAAATCGGGGATCAGCACTTCGACGCTACACTCCGGCACGCGCTCGCGGATCAGGCTAATGGTGCGGGCGAAAATGTGCGCGCCTCCATCGGGCGCGTCATCGCGGTTGACCGAGGTGAGCACGGCGAAGCGCAATTGCAGGTGGGCCACTGACTCCGCGACCCGTTCCGGCTCGGTTTCGTCAATCGGCCGGGGCTTGCCTTTGCCAATCGCGCAGTAGCGGCAGCCGCGCGTGCAGATGTCCCCCAGGAGCAGGAACGTCGCGGTGCGGTGGTTCCAGCATTCGCCGATATTGGGGCAGCGGGCCTCCTCGCATACCGTATGCAGGCCCTTTTCGCGCATGAGGCGGTGCACATCGGCGTAGTTCGCGCCGGAGGGCGCGCGGGCCTTCAGCCATTCCGGGCGCCGTGGTCGCGGCGCGGGCTCGGAGGCGCCGGCCACGCCTATGGACGAGAGGGGAATCAGTTCAGCCATAGCATCTGTTTCTAGCCGGAATGGGAAAACCGGTTCTGTCCGTGTCCTGCCTGGAGGATCGTGGGGCCAGCCTCCGGCTGGCCCTACCGGTGTTCCCCCCGAGAACCGTGGGACCAGCCGGAGGCTGGCCCTATCGGCGTTCACTCCGGCACTGGCATAGGAAAACCCGCTTGCCCATCCGCCGGTCTTTCACGCTCCCATTGTACCCCATCTTCGGTTCGAATCTCCACGCCAAAGACCGCCGCGAAGTGCCCGACCAGGGTCGTGGACACTGCGTCGAGGGACGGGGCATACCCGAGCAGACGCTCCAGCGAGGTGACGGCGCGATCGGCGATCCCGCAGGGCACAATCTGGGCGAATCCGCTCAGGTCGGTGCTGACGTTCAGCGCAAAGCCATGCGAGGTGACGCCCGAGGCGCTCAGCCGGACGCCGATGGCGCAGATCTTGGCCCGTCCTCCCGCGACCCACACCCCGGTAAGACCTGGCGCCCGCTCGCCGGGAACGCCGTAGTCCGCCAGGGTGCGAATGATGGTCTCCTCCAGCCCGCGCAGGTAGCGACCAAGGTCCGCCCCGTAGTGGGAGAGTTTGAGGATCGGATAGCCGACCAGTTGCCCGGGGCCGTGATAGGTCACGTCCCCGCCGCGATCGCTGGCCACCACGGCCACACCGCGGCGCTGGAGTTCGTCGGGGGACAGGAGGACATGGGCGGGATCGGCGCGCGCGCCAAGCGTAATCGTGGGGGGGTGTTCCAACAGCAGCAGCGTGTCGGGGATGCGCCCGGCCGAGCGCGCGGCGACAAGGTCGCGCTGCCATTGCAGGGCCGTGGCGTAGGGCAACGTTCCGACCCGGACGAGGCGGATCAGCGGCTGGGCAGTGGTCATGCCTTCAGTATACCACTGCCCAGGGTTGTTCCCGGGAGGGCAAAGCCCTCCCAAACCTTCCGGCACGGCAGGGGCGCGGGGAAACCAGGTTTCCACGCGCCCCCCTAAAACCAATACCTTATCAAATCAGCCGTCCATGCGATTCGCGCACAACACCGCGATGAAACTAAGGTTGTTCCTGGGAGGGCTGCGCCCTCCCAGACCCTCCCGCGGGTGGGGGCATGGGGAAACCGGGTTTCCCCATGCCCCTGCGGGGCGGGGGCGTGGGGAAACCCGGTTTCCCCACGCCCTCTTCGAGAGCCTATGTTCACGTTAGCGAACGCGGCGCTTCAGCCCCCCCTCCCAACCGCCCCCCCGCTGGGGGGAGGAGCCGCGCTCGCGGCCCTCAGCGGGGGAGGGCTGGGGTGGTCATCTTATCTGAAAAGTATTGCCCCTAAAACTCCTCGAAGCCGCCATCGAACCCGCCGAAATCGGCGAAATTCTCGCCGAAGTCAGCCTCGGCCACCGGCAGTTCGGAGGCCATATCCCCGGCCGCGGCGAAAGGGTCGCCGATAGCATCGAAGAAGGCCGCCGCGACCATGCTGCCAGCGAAGCCGGCGGCGAAGCTCATCAGCAGCGTGCCGGCCAGCGCGCCCATGCCGCCGGGCATACCCTGGCCGGCAGGCGCGGCGCCGAGCGCGCGCTCGACCGTGCCGGGGTTGCGCAATTCGGCGCGCGTGGCGACGCGGGCCAGGGGCTGCGGCTCACTATCGGCCGGGGTGAGCCTGGCGCGCTCGGCCTCGGGAAGTTCCGCGGCCAGGGCCTGCAAGACATAGGCCCGCTGCTCCGGCGTCATCTGCGCAAAGGCCTCGGCATGGGCCTGTTCGATCGTCTCCGGCGGAGCCGTGCGCAGCATGTAGCGGTAACGTTGCAGGGCTAGCTCGTGCTCATCCAGCGCGGCGCCCGGAGTGCCCTGGGCGGGCGCCGCGCCGTTCAAGCGAATCGGTCCCTCGCCAAAAGAGACGCGCCCCCGGGCCGGTTGGGGGGCCGGCTG
>DAOTYR010000195.1:0-9548 GCA_034434655.1 Chloroflexaceae bacterium | reverse complement strand
TTGGTCGTGGTGGTCTGATCGGTCTTGCCGTCCACGGCGATCAACTCGATCTGGCGTCCCAGCACGCCCCCGGCGGCGTTGATCTCCTTGACGGCCAGCTTCATACCGTTGAGCCCGGGCGCGTCAATCGAGGACATGCCCCCGGTAATGCCATAGAGGGCTCCGATCTTGATCGCCTCGGCCGCGGGGGCGGGCGAGGTGGCGGGCGCGGTTGGTTGGGCCGCCGGGGCGCCACACCCGGCGATAAGGGTGATCAGGACGACGGCGACCAGCGTGGAGAGCCTCTGTTGCACGAGTTTCATGGCGCGACTCACCTTCCAGATCTGGATTGCGGATGTCAGGCATGGTTTCGCTGCGCGGCCCTGTGCGTCCCCGGGTGGGGGCAGTTGTTCCTGGGAGAGCTACGCCCTCCCAAATCCTCCCGCGGGCCGGGGCCTGGGTGCGCGCGGGCCTCCCGCCCCCATCCGCAATGGGATACAAGGGTTCTCCTGGAAGAGCTTTGCCCTCCCAGACACTCTCGCGGGCGGGGGTGTGGGGAAACCGGGTTTCCCCACACCCCGCCGGGCGGCACACCATCCGATAGGGGGTATGGAGGAACCAGGTTCCCCCGTGTTCACGTCAGATTGTGGCCTTATCCGCTTTCCGAAGCGAGAATGATGCAATTATAGGGATGTCCCCAGTTTTGGCAAGCGGGGCGCTTGTATGGTCTTTGAATAAATAATCCGCTCTAGCCCGCGTAGGCGGGCTTCGCATCCCGTAGCCGAGGGCTTCAGCCCCACGGCCAGCCTGGTATACCGGATTAATTTCTCAAAGACCATGTCTAACGTGAACATAAGCCCTCAGAGAGGGGTGTGGGGAAACCAGGTTTCCCCACACCCCTGCCCGTAGGAGAGTTTGCGGGGCGCAGCCCTCGAGCAGGGGGATGGGGCAACCGGGTTTCCCCATCCCCCACCCGGTGGGAGGGTGTGGGAGGGCGCAGCCCTGCTATGGGGGAGGGAACCGCGCTCCTCCCCCCAGCGGGGGGAGGCTGGGAGGGGGGAAACCGGGTTTCCCCCTCCCCTTGCAGATGCAGGCCGGAGGCCCGCGCACCCACCCCCCGGCCCGCGGGAGGGTGAGGGCGCAGCCCTCGAGCAGGGGGATGGGGCAACCGGGTTTCCCCATCCCCCACCCGGTGGGAGGGTGTGGAAGGGCGCAGCCCTCCCACGAAGTAGTTTCATCCCGTCGGTATGCGGCGCGAGCCGCACGGACGGCTGATGCGAAATTGACCCTAGGCCCCCTCGGTCTCGGCGGCGGGGAGCGGCTCGCGCCGGCGCAGCAGGTCGCTCAGTTCACGCCCGCCAAGCAGGCCCTGGGGGCGAAAGATCATCACCAGCAGCATCAGCAGGGCGATCACGATCTGGCTCAGACCATAGAGCGGCCGGCCGCCAACCGCCAGGCTGGTCTCGATGCCACGCAGCCACTCCGGCAACAGGGTCATCAACACGCCGCCGAGGACGGCCCCGGTGATGCTGCCGGCGCCCCCGATCACCACCATGGCCACGACGTTGAAGGTGATCAAGAACGAAAACGACGCCGGGGCGATGGCGGTGATCAGATGCGCCCAGAGGGCCCCGGCCGTGCCGGCGAAGAAGGCCCCGACCACGAAGGCCAGCATGCGCGTCCGAAAGACGCGGATGCCGCGACAGGCCGCCGCCAGTTCGTCTTCGCGCACGGCGAGCATGGCCCGCCCAAACGGCGAGCGCACCAGCCGCCAGATGATGACCACGCTCACCAGCATCCAGCCATAGGCCCAGAGCAGCGAGGTGAGCGCGGGCAGGCCGTTCAGCCCCCGCGCCCCGCGGGTCACCGTTTGCCAGTTGAGCGCCACCACCTGCACAATAACCATCAGACCCAGGGTGGCCACCGACAGATAGTGCCCGCGCAGCCGCAGCACCGGAATGCCGACCACGAAGGCCGCCAGGGCCGCCAGGGCGCCTCCGGCGAGCAGCGCCAGCGCGAAGGGCAGTTCCAGGCGGGCCAGCCATGCCGGCAGGTCCGGCAGGGCGCCCAGTTTCATACTGGCAGGCATGCTCAGCAGCGCGGAGGCATAGGCGCCGATGGCCATAAAGGCCGCGTGGCCGAGCGACACATCGCCGCTGAAGCCGTTGGTCAGGCTCAGACTGACGGCGAGTATCACGTTGATCGCCACCACCGCCAGCACTCGCTGGTAGTAATCGTTGAGCCGGTACTCCGCGAACACCACCAGCCCCGCGCCCACGCCGAGGGCCAGCCAGCCATACACCGACCTCATGCGCGCCGTCCCTCCTCCAGACCGAACAGCCCCGCCGGGCGCACCAGCAAGATCGCCAGCAGCAGCACGAACACAAACGCATCGCGGTAGCCGGAGAGCGCCGGGGGCGCGAAGGCGACAAAGAAGACCTCGGCGAACCCCAGCAGGTACCCGCCCACCATCGCCCCCGGAATACTGCCGACCCCACCGATCACCGCGGCCACAAAGGCCTTGAGCCCCGGCACAAAGCCGGTAAAGGGGTCCACCAGGCCGAACTTGCCGCTCCAGAGCACTCCGGCGACGCCGGCCAGGGCCGCGCTCACTCCGAAGGCCACCGCGATCACCCGGTTCACATGCACGCCCATCAGACGCGCGGTTTGCACCCGCTCGCTGCATGCGCGCATGGCGATACCGATCGTCGTATATTTGACAAACAGGCTCAAAAGCACCATCAGGGCAATCGAGAGGAGCAAGATCAACCCATCGATCGGCGCAACGTTCAACCCGGCCCACTCGACGCGGCGGGTCAACTCGACGGGCAGGCGCAGCGGGCGCGGTTGCGCCGTCAGCGCCATGGTCGCGCTGTTCTGGATCAGCGAACTGATGGCCAGGGAGGTGATCAGCATGGCCACTTCCCGCGAGCCGCGAATGGGGCGATAGGCCAGCCGTTCGATGATGACGCCAATCGCCCCGGCGACGAGCATCGCCAGGAGCAGCGCCGACCAGACCGGCAGCACCAGCGCGCTTAGCGCTGCCAGGGCCACGTAGGCCCCTACGGTCATCATATCGCCGTGGGCGAAGTTGATCAGCCGCAGGATACCATAGACGATCGTCAGGCCAATCGCCACCAGGGCGTAAATGCTGCCGATGTTGAGCGCGTTGACCGTTTGTTGGAGGAAGTAGGTCATTGGCGGTCTCCGAGTAGCAAGGCTTCAGGGCGGACGGAGCAATCGGGCTTCGCCCGAGGTTGCCCGCCCCCGCCGCGGGCGGGGAAGCGCGGTATGCTGGGAGGCAAAACCTCCCCGCGCGCCTCGACCGCGTGCGTCCTGTCATCCAACATCACCCGCCCCCCAGATAGGCGGCTTTGACCCGCGGATCTTCCAGCAGCGCGGGCGCGGGGCCGCTAAGGGTGATCGCGCCGGTTTCGATGACGTAGGCGCGATCGGCCAGGCGCAGGGCCTGCCAGGCGTTCTGTTCGACCAGCAGGATGGTCATCCCTTCGCGGCGCAACTCGGCGATGACCTGGAAGATGCGTTCGACCACCAGCGGGGCCAGTCCCAACGACGGCTCGTCGAGCAGCAGCAGCCGCGGCGCGCTCATGATCGAGCGCCCCAGAGCCAGCATCTGCTGTTCGCCGCCGCTCAACAGGCCGGCGATCTGGCGCTGGCGCTCGTTGAGAATGGGGAACAGGCCCAGCACCCGTTCCAGATCGCGGGCCACGGCCTTGCGATCGCGCCGGTGGCCCGCCGCCAGGCGCAGGTTCTCGGCAACCGTCAGCCGGGCGAAGATCTGCCGTCCCTCGGGGCAATGCACCAGCCCGCGGCGCACAATCTCGTGGGGCGCCAGGCGAGTGATCTCCGCCCCCTCGAAGATGATCCGCCCGCGTCCAGGCCGCAACAGGCCCGAGATGGCGGTCAGGGCCGTGGTCTTGCCGGCGCCATTGCTGCCGATCAGCGCCACGATTTCGCCCGGCTGGACCTCGAGCGAGATGCCCTTCAGGGCGTTGACGCGACCATAGGCTACCTGGAGATCGCTTACCTGCAGCATGGGTATGCCAGTTCCTAACGTGAACATAGGCTGCTGGAGCAGGGGTGTAGGGAAACCGGGTTTCCCCACGCCCCTGCCCGCGGGAGGGCCTGGCCCTCACGCAGGGGTCTGGGGAAACCGGGTCTCCCCACGCCCTGCCCGCGGGAGGGCCTGGCCCTCACGCAGGGGTCTGGGGAAACCGGGTTTCCCCAGACCTCCGCCCGCGGGAGGGTGAGGGAGGGCGCCGCCCTCCTACGAAGACCGCCCCCTCCCTCACCCTCCCCCGGCGGGGAGGGAACCGGGCTCCTCCCCCCAGCGGGGGGAGGCTGGGAGGGGGGCAACCCGGTTTCCCCATCCCTGTGCGGATGCGGGCCGGAGGCCCGCGCACCCGGGCCCCGGCCCATGGGAGGGTCCGGGAGAGCGCCGCCCTCCCATGAACAACCTATGGTCTCCCGTCGGGGTGCGGCGGAGCCGCATAGACTGAAATGGCCCTACGACGCACCAGCTTGCTGGCCCAGGAAACCAGGATCACTCACGCCCAGATACGCTTCCAGCACCCGTGGATGGCGCTGCACCTCGGCGGGCGGGCCGTCGGCGATCAGGGCGCCGTAGTGCAGAACCTGAATGCGCTGGCAAACTCCCATCACCACGCGCATGTTATGTTCGATCAGCATCACCGTCAGTTTCAACCCGGCATGCAGCCGGACGATGAGCTGCATCAGGGCCTCCACCTCGGCCGGGTTCAGCCCGGCGGCCGGTTCATCGAGCAGCAGCACCCGCGGTCGGGCGACCACCGCCATGGCGATTTCGAGCCGGCGCTGCACGCCGTACGGCAGGCTATCGGCGGGAGCGTCGCGGTAGGTTTCGAGGCCCAGCAGTCGCAGCGTCTCGAGCGCCTGCGTGTCGCGGGCGCGTTCGGCGGCGGCGAAGCGCGGCAGGCGCGCCAGGGTGGCGAGCAAATCGGCGGGGCGCTCGAGTTGCGCGCTGATGCGCATGTTATCCATCACCGAGAGGCGGCGAAACAGGCGGATATTCTGAAACGTGCGCGCGATCCCCGCCCGCCGGATGGCATCGGGCGACAGACGGGTGATGTCGCGCCCTTCGAGCAGCACGCGACCGCCGCTCACGGGTACGACCCCCGTCAGCGCATTGAACAGCGTGGTCTTGCCGGCCCCGTTGGGGCCGATGATCCCCAGCAGTTCGCCGGGACGCAGGGCCAGGTGATAGTCTTGCAGGGCGATGATACCACGAAACGCCACGGAGAGGTTCTGCGCCTCCAGCAGAACCTCGGGCCTCGCACGCGCCATGACGACGATCCTCTGCTAAACCCGGTCCTTTGGAGTAGGGTGTAGGGAAACCGGGTTTCCCCACACCCCCGCCCGCAGGAGGGTTTGGGAGGGCTGCGCCCTCCCAGGAACAACCGTGTGTTCATCCATCGGGGTGCGGCGCAACGGTACTCCAGCCAGTATACTGCCAAATCCAGGTCAGCGCACAGCACCCCACGCGCCGCCCCGCCGCGTAAGTGTTCACACCTGGGGTAACCCACGCGCCTGGGAGCGCGGGCAAGCTGCCCGCGCTCCCAGGAGAACGGTGAACACGCACCCCGCCGCAACGCCTTGACAGACACCCGCCATCAGGCGTAGACTCCTGCTTATGCACGAATTGCTGATTGCCACCCATAACCCCGGCAAGCTGCGCGAGTTCGCGGCGATCTTCAACGGCCTGAACCTGACCCTGCGGTCCCTCGACGATATGGGGATCACCGAGGAGGTCGCCGAGACGGGCGAGACGTTCGCCGCCAATGCGCTCCTCAAGGCCCAGGGCTATATGGCCCTGAGCGGCCTGCCGACCCTGGCCGACGATAGCGGGCTGGAAGTGGCCGCGTTGCGCGGCGCGCCGGGGGTTCACTCGGCGCGCTATGGCGGGGTGCAGGGCGAGGCGCAGTTGCGCTATCTGCTCGAACAACTCAAAGACGTTCCCTGGCACGCCCGTCTGGCCCGCTTTGTCTGCGTGATCGCCCTGGTGCGCCCGGGGCATCCGCCCGAACTGGTCGAGGGCACGCTCCCCGGCGTCATTGAGTTCGAGCCGCGCGGGTCCGGCGGTTTTGGCTACGATCCGCTGTTCTACGTGCTCGATGAGAACTGCACCCTGGCCGAGTTGCCCGCCGAACGCAAGAACCGTATCAGCCACCGGGCCATTGCGGCGCGCGCCGCGCGGAACATCCTCGAACGCTGGATGGGCGAAGATGATCCGCACCTCCGGGGTATCGGATGACCCTGAGCATCACCGCGCTGGCTTCCGGGAGCAGCGGCAACGCCCTGCTGGCGCGCCACGGCGACGCCGCGCTGCTCGTTGACTGCGGCATCACCCTGCGGACCCTGGAGGACCTGTTGCGCTATCAGGCATTGAGCGCGGCCCAGATCGGCGCCGTGCTCCTCACCCACGAGCACGGCGACCACACGCTGGGCGTGGCGGCCCTGGCGCGGCGCCACGGCGTGCCCGTGGTGTGCAATCGCGCCACGCGCGAGGCGCTGGGCCCGGCGTTGCAGGGTCTGGCTGTCGAGGAATTGCCGGTTGGCGAACTGGCGGCGCTTGGCCCCTTCGAGGTGCGCAGCTTCGCCGTGACCCACGACGCCGCCGAGCCGGTGGGGTTGCGCCTGAGCGCCGGCGGCGCCACCGTAGCCATCGCCGTGGATCTGGGTAGTTGGGACGAGGCGACGGTGGCGGCCCTGCGCGGCGCCGACCTGCTGGTGGTCGAGGCGAACCACGACCGCGAACTGTTGCGCGCTGCGCCGTACCCGCTGGCGATCCAGCAGCGGATCAGCGGCCCGCGCGGGCACCTCGACAACGTGCAGTGCGGCGCCTTGCTGGCGCGCGCCTGCGCCGGCGCCGTCTGCGATGTGTGGCTGGCCCACCTGTCGGCGCAGACCAACGCGCCGCAGGTGGCCCTGGCCGGGGTGCGGCGCGTGCTGGATCTGGCCGGCGTCACCGGGGCGCGGTTACGGGCGCTCCCGCGCCGCGCCGCGCGCGGGGCCGGCGGCGCGCCGACCTGGCGCGCCGAAGAGCGCATGCTCGTGCAGCGAAGCCTGTTGTAAGCACGAAGGGGACGGGTATGGCTATTCAACCGATGGAGTATATCTGGTTCAACGGCAAACTGACGCCGTGGAACGAGGCGCGCATCCATGTCATGGCGCACGTGGTGCACTATGGCTCGAGCTTCTTCGAGGGCATCCGCTGCTACGAGACGCCGCGCGGCCCGGCGATCTTTCGGCTGACGCCGCACATCCGGCGCCTGATCGACTCGGCGCGGATCTACCGCACCGACGTGCCCTATACCCTCGACCAGCTTGTCGCGGCAGTTAAAGAGACGGTGCGGGCCAATCGCCTGAAGGCCGGCTACATCCGGCCGGTGGTCTATCGCGGCCTGGGCGAGATCGGCGTCAATCCCCAGCGCAACCCGGTCGAAGTGGCCATCGCCACCATCGAGTGGGGCAGGTACCTCGGCGCCGAGGCCATGGAACAGGGCGTGGATGTCTGTGTGGCCTCGTGGCACCGCTTCGCCCCCAATACCCTGCCCGCCCTCTCCAAGGCCGGCGGCAACTACCTCAACTCCCAGTTGATCAAGATGGAGGCCCTGGCCAATGGCTACGCCGAAGGCATCGCCCTCGACCATCAGGGGCAGGTGAGCGAGGGCAGCGGCGAGAACCTCTTCCTGGTGCGCGATGGGGTGGTGTACACCCCCCCGGTGGCCTCCTCGATCCTCAGCGGCATTACCCGCGACACCGTGATCACCCTGCTGGGCGAACTGAGCATCCCCGTGCGCGAAGAAGCCATCCCCCGCGAAATGCTCTACATCGCCGACGAACTGTTCTTCACCGGCACCGCCGCCGAAGTGACCCCGATCCGCTCCGTCGATCGCATTCCGGTCGGCCAGGGACGGCGCGGGCCGGTCACCGCCGCGGTGCAGGCGGCTTTCTTCGGCGTGGTGCAGGGCGAACGCGAGGACCGCTACGGCTGGCTGGAGTATGTCGCGGAGTAGCGGTCGCGTACGTGCTCATATGTCTCCTAACGTGAAAATAGGCTGCTGGAGCAGGGGCGTGGGGAAACCGGGTTTCCCCACGCCCCCGCCCGCGGGAGGGTTTGGGAGGGCGCAGCCCTCCCAGGAACAACTTATTTTCATTGCGGCGTTGTGCGGCGCAGCCGCATGGACATCTGATGTGAAAACCGTTCGCAGGGTTCAGCCCCCCTCCCAGCCTCCCCCCGCCAGGGGGAGGAGCCGGGTTACCTCCCCCGGCGGGGAGGGTCAGGGAGGGGGCGGTCACCTTCGTTGCAACGTAATGCCGCTCGAGCAGGGGAATGGGGCAACCAGGTTGCCCCATCCTCATCCGCCGCAGGCAATGGGGACCATCTTCCCAGCCGCCGTGCTTCTCACCGGTAAGGGCGCTGCGCTACAATGACCAGGGCACGTACGAAGGGGAAGCGCAGCCAGCGCCCCTCCCGGACGGTTTCCGCACAGAGCCGCGCAGGGAACGTATGCCTGCCGTACAATGAACCTCTGCGAACAGGCGATGAACCGTGTGCCGGAGTCACGTATGACCACCTGTGCCGTGGCCCCCGATCTGCAAGCTCTCGGCGCGGTAGCGCCCGGCCCCTACCTCTCCGTGGTGGCGCCGATCTACAACGAAGAAGAGAGCATCCCCCATCTCTATGCCCGGTTGACCGCCGTCCTCGAGCGTCTCGGGCATCCCTACGAGATCCTGGCGATTGACGACGGCTCGCGCGACCGGAGCTTTGACCTGTTGCGCGACCTGGCCGCCGCCGACGAGCGTCTGCGGGTGGTTCGCTTTCGGCGCAACTTCGGCCAGACTGCCGCGTTCGCCGCCGGCTTCGACCGCGCCCGCGGCGAGTGGGTGATCACCATTGACGCCGATCTGCAGAACGACCCGGGCGACATCCCGGCTCTGCTGGCGAAGGCCGAGAGCGGCTTCGACGTGGTCAGCGGCTGGCGCGCCCGCCGCCAGGACCCGTTTCTCAGCCGGCGGCTCCCTTCGATCATCGCCAACCACCTGATCTCCTGGGCCACCGGCGTGCGTCTCCACGACTACGGCTGCTCGCTGAAGGTCTACCGGGCCGAGGTGGTGAAGAACATCGATCTGTACGGCGAGTTGCACCGCTTCATCCCGGCGATCGCCTCGTGGCAGGGGGTGGCCGTCGCCGAAGTGCCCGTCAACCACGCTGCGCGCAAGTACGGCCGCTCGAAGTACGGCATCGGGCGCACCTCCCGCGTCCTGCTCGACCTGATCACCGTGCGCTTCCTGCTCTCCTACTCCACCCGGCCCATGCAGATCTTTGGCGGCATCGGCCTGCTGAGCGGGGCCATCGGCGCCGCGCTGCTGCTGTATCTGGGCTACGTGCGCCTGATCCTCAGCCAGCCGATCGCCGACCGGCCCCTGGCGCTGCTGGCGGTGTTCCTGGTCCTGGTAGGAGTGCAGTTGCTGGGGATGGGTCTCCTGGGCGAACTGATCACGCGGGT
>DAOTYR010000194.1:0-33208 GCA_034434655.1 Chloroflexaceae bacterium | reverse complement strand
CGACATACCAACCGCATTATAGCACGAGCGCAACCGGGGGGTGACGTAGCGTCTCGCGCGCCAGGGCTACGTCAACGTCCGGTTGATCGTCCGCGCCGTGGGCGTCATGGTCTTTGAAAAATTCATCCGGTATGCCGGGCTGGCCGTGGGGCTGAAGCCCTCGGCTAGGGGATGCGAAGGCCGCCTGCGCGGCCTGGAGCGGATGATGTCTTCAAAGACCATAACGCCCTGGCTCCTGGTGCGAAGGCCACCTGCGTGGCCTGTCGAGCCCGCGCCGGCGGGCTTCGCAGAGGCTAGCCCGCGGCTTCGGTCGTCGGGCGGACGACGGTGACCTGGCCCTACTCGCGCGCTGCCCCGCTCGCGCCGCGCGCCCCGCCCCCTCCCTGACCATCCCCCGGCGGGGGGAGGTTGGGAGGGGGGGCATACCACCGCCGTCGGTTCCCGTACCCCCGGTCGAGGAGTGCCGGGAGGCTTCGTCTCTTCCTGTCGCAAGGCGACCGCGTACCTCTTGCACAATGATACGCACCTGATAGCTGATTTGACTTTTACTCTGCCTTGTGCGACAATACGCTACGTCGCAGGCCTGGGGCAGCGTGACGCGCGCGGGTGGTCAAGTGTCTGGTCAGCCTGGTTCAGTCACCTCGTGGTGTGGCCGTTTCCGCATAACAGAGCGTCGTCGCTAGAGCTTCTGGCTCGTCCCCGGGCTGGAAGATTTTTATTGCCGTGACAGTTTCCTCCCAACGTCCAATCTACCCGTTCACCGCGATTGTCGGCCAGGAGCGGCTCAAGCGCGGGTTGATCCTGAACGCGATCAACTCGCGCATCGGCGGCGTGCTGATCCGTGGCGAAAAAGGCACCGCCAAGTCCACCGCCGTGCGCGCGCTGGCCCGGCTCCTTCCGCCGATCATGGTGGTCGAAGGCTGTCCCTACTCCTGCCCGCCCGACCGCCCGGTTGGGCTGTGCCCGGTCTGCCAGAATCATGCCGCCGCGGGCGAGCCGTTGCCGGCGCTGGTGCGCCCTACGCGCCTGGTCGAACTGCCGGTCTCGGCGTCGGAAGACCGCGTGGTCGGCGCGCTGGATCTGGAGCACGCCATTACCGAGGGGCAGCGGCGCTTCGAGCCGGGTCTGCTGGCGCAGGTGAACCGCGGGTTGCTGTATGTGGATGAGGTGAACCTGCTCGACGATCATCTGGTCGATCTGCTGCTCGACGCCGCCGCGATGGGCGTCAATACAGTTGAACGTGAAGGGGTGAGCATTTCGCATCCCGCCCGCTTTATTCTCGTGGGGACGATGAACCCCGAGGAGGGCGAGTTGCGCCCCCAGTTGCTCGATCGCTTCGGCCTCGCGGTGGAAGTGACCGGGCTGACCGATGTCGCCTCCCGCGTGGCGGTGATCGAGCGGCGCATGGCCTACGAGGCCGACCCGCAGGGCTTCATCGCCCAGTGGCAGCGGGAAGAGGATGAACTGGCCGCCCAGGTGGTGGCGGCCCGCGAGCTGTTGCCTGCCGTGCAGGTCGACCGCAGCGATATGGCCGCGGTTGCCGGTCTGTGTCTGGAACTGGGCGTGGACGGCCATCGCGCCGATCTGACCATTCTCGAGACTGCCCGCACCCACGCCGCCTGGCGCGGCCGCACCTGGGTGACGGTCGAAGACATCCGCATCGCCGCCGAGCTGGCCCTCCCCCACCGCATGCGTCGCCAGCCGTTCTCAGAGATCCAGCTCGATGAACAGCGCATCAGCCAGATCCTCGAGCGCAACGGCAAGGCCGCGAATGGCAATGCCGCCGATGAGCTAAAAAAAAAGGCTGAAGGCGGCGAACCGGTTGACCGTGGCGAGCGCGGCGATGATCCCGGCCAGGGTGATGGCGCCGTCGCTCCTGTGGGCAACGCCGCCGGCAGCGATGTGAACCCGGCCTCCTCGCAGACCGGCGGTGGCAGGTTGTACGAAGCCGCCACCCTCTTCCGCGCTCGCCGGCTCGAAGGGGCCAGCGACAGGCAGTTGCGGCGGGCCGGGGGCAAGCGCTCGCGCACCCGCACCACCCGCAAGCAGGGGCGCTACATCAAGAGCCGGCGTGTCGATCGGGTCACCGACCTGGCCCTCGACGCCACGCTCCGCGAGGCGGCCATCTACCAGCGCAAGCGCCGCGATGAGTTGAGCCACACCGTCGCTTTACCCCACCAGCGCCGGCCCAGGCTGCTCATTCGGAAAGCTGATTTGCGCCAGAAGGTGCGCGTGCGCCGGACGCGGAACGCCGTCTGTTTTGTGGTGGATGCCAGTTGGAGCATGGCCGCCGAAGAACGGATGCAGGCTACCAAGGCCGCCGTCCTGTCCTTGCTGCGCGATGCCTATCAGCGCCGCGACCGGGTCGGGCTGGTCAGCTTCCAGCGCGATTACGCCCGGGTGCTGTTGCCGCTCACGAATAGCGTGGAACTGGCCCAAAAACGCCTCCAGACCATGCCCACCGGCGGCAAAACGCCCCTGGCGCGCGGGATGTTGACCGCCTTTGAACTGTTGGAGCGGGCGCGGCGCCAGGATGAAGAGATCCTCCCGCTGATGGTGCTGCTCACCGACGGGCAGGCCAATGTTGCGATCGGCAATTTGCCTCCGCAGCAGGAGGCCTACAAGATCGCCGATATGATCGCCGCCCACGCGATCCGCGCCATTGTCATTGATACCGAGCACCCCAATTTCGAGCGTGGTCTCTCGCGACGACTGGCTCAACATCTGAAGGGCGCCTACTACCGGTTAGAAGATCTGCGCGATGGAGGGCTGGTGCAGGCCGTTCGCCGCCAGATGCAGTTGTAACATGGTTCCATACACTAGGAGGAAGGGAGCAGATGACCGATCAGGTACGTAGGGAAGAGTCCGCCGAGAGCGAGCTGCAACACCCGCTGCTCGACGCAGCGGACGCTCCGGCCGCTCAGAGCGAGGCTGCCACGCCGGAGCAGACGGCCGGGGCCGCCGCGCAGCCTACCCCTGAGACCACGGCCGGGGCGCCTGAGGCGGTGATGGTCGAGCCATCGGCAAGCACACCGGTTGCCGCGGAGACGCCGGAATCGCCCGTTACCCCGGCGACGCCGGCCGAAGATGTCACTGTGGTTGCCGGGGCGTCTGGCGAGGCCGATACGGAACTGGCGACGGCAACTTCTCCGGATGGGGCGGCGGCGGCGACGTCCCTGGAGGGCGCAGCGGAACAGGGCGCAGCCATCGCGGCTGCAACGTCCCCGGATGGTGGGGAGACGGGCGCGGCAGCGGCGGAGGCTCCGGCGGCATCGGCGGGGGCCAGTTTCGTGCCCGTGGCCGAGCAAGAAACGCGCCCGCGCAAGTTGAAGGATCTTCAGCCCGGCATGGAACTGGAGGGCCGGGTGACCTCCATCGCCCTCTACGGCATCTTTGTGGATATCGGCGTCGGGCGCGACGGGCTGGTGCACATCTCCGAGATGAGCGATACGCGCATCGATACCCCCTCGGATCTGGTGCAGATCGGCGATACCGTCAGGGTTCGGGTCAAGAGCGTTGATCTGGACGCCAAGCGTATCAGCCTGACTATGCGCACGGGCGCGGGCGAGAAGGGCGAAGGCGCTCGCGGCGGACGCGGACGCCCCAGGCGCGCCGAGGTTGACAAGGAGCGCCTCGCGTCGCTCAAGGTCGGGGATGTGGTTGAAGGGGTCATCACCGGCTATGCGCCCTTTGGCGCCTTTGCCGATATTGGTGTGGGCAAAGATGGCCTGATCCACGTGAGCGAACTGGCCGAGGGCAGGGTCGAAAAGCCTGAGGACGCGGTAAAGGTCGGGGATCGCCTGCAGTTCAAGGTGCTCGAGGTCGACCCCGAAGGCGCCCGCATCAGTCTCAGCCTGCGCCGCGCCCAGCGCAGCCAGAAAATGCAGGGCCTGGAGGTCGGCCAGATCCTCGACGGCACGGTAAGCGGGATCGCTCCCTTCGGCGCCTTCGTTGATATCGGCGTCGGGCGCGATGGGCTGGTGCATATCTCCGCCCTCTCCAACACGCGGGTAAACCGCGTGGAGGATGTGGTCAAGGTTGGCGACAAGGTCAAGGTCAAGGTGCTCGAGGTCGACCCGCAGAGCAAGCGCATCAGTCTGACCATGCGTCTGGAGGAGGCGCCGCCCCCCGCCGAAGTCGAGGCCGAAGAAGCGCCGCCCAGGGCGCAGCCCGCCGCGCCGCGCCCCGCGGCGCCCCCCTCCTCGGCGGCCGCGCGCTTTGCCTCGGCCGCCGAGGCCCGCGCCGGTCGCGATCGCGACCGTGAGCGCCGCGAGCGCCGCGAGCGGGAACGGCGCAATGTCGCGGCCCAGCCGGAAACCTACGCCTCCGAGGATTTTGAGGAAGAGTTCGTCGGTGATGCGACCCTGGAAGATCTGCTGACCAAGTTCGGCGGTCCGTCTACGGCGCGCCGTGACCGGCGGGGCAGCCGGCGCGACGACGATTTTGAAGACGAAGGCGTCGAGGAACGTCACGAGCGCCGGCAGCGCGATGCCATCCGGCGAACGTTGCAGCAGGTCGGGCGCGACGAGTAGCAGTGAACTGCTCCAGGCGCGTAGCGCGGCCCGTACAGGCCGTTGCTACGCGTTGCCATTTGACACTGCTTCAACCCGACGGGTATAATAATCGGAGTCTGCTCGCGAAGGTTCGGCGAGACGATTCGTTGTACTTCATCACCCCCCTTCCTTTCCGGCAGGGGTGTGGAGAAATCTGGTTTCCTCCACCTTCATTACTCTTCTGAGGAGCTCATCAATGCCAAAGCGTACGTGGCAGCCCAAGCGCATTCCGCGCCGGCGTAAACACGGCTTCCTGGCCCGTATGAAGACCAAAGATGGGCGCGCTGTGCTGCGCCGCCGGCGCATCAAGGGCCGCTGGAAGTTGACGGTGAGCGATGAGCGGCGCCATGGGGCACGCCGTGGGCATCGCTAGGGCGATGCTGGATCTGGGCGCGGCGCATCTCTATGAAGCGCGTGTATCGGCTGCGCCGCCCGGATCAGTTCCGGCGCGTCAGGCGCGAAGGTCGAACGTACACCTCGCCACACCTGACGCTGAACGTTGCGGCCGGCCGTCGCCAGCGCACCCGCTGCGGTTTCGTGGTCAGCAAGCAGTTTGGCGCGGCGGTGCGGCGCAATCGGGCCAGGCGACGGGTGCGTGAGGCGGTGCGTCTCCTCCTGCCCTCTATCGTTCCAGGCTATGATCTCGTCTTCATCGTTCGAGGCGCCGGAGCGCTGACCGTGCCCTTCTCGTCGCTCCAGCGCGAAATTGAACAGTTGCTGCGCCGGGCGCGCCTCTGGTCCGAAACTGCCGGCGCGCGTCCCCCTGAGCATGCTTCACCGGGGGAGGGAGTGAGTCCCGATCCCGCACTATAAAGGATCGTACGTATGGGCGCCATCTGGTCCTCGTTCGTCGGCTTGCTTGAACTGGCCCTGATCTGGTTTTCGTCTATCACGGGCAATGTGGCCCTGGGCATTGTGCTGTTCACCATCGCGGCGCGCCTGGTGATCCTGCCGCTGACGCTCAGTTCCATTCGTTCGAGCCGGCGGATGCAGGAACTGCAACCGCTGATCAAAGAGTTGCAGCGCAAGTATGGCAAGGATCCCCAGAAACTCAACGAAGAGACCCTCAAGCTCTATAAGGAATACAAGATCAACCCCGTCGGCGGGTGTTTGCCCCTGTTGCTGCAATTGCCGATCTTCTTCGGCGTCTACCAGGCAGTCTATCACCTCTTCGGCGGTGAGGCGGGACGCCAGTTCCTCAGTGAACGCGCCGCCGCGCGCCTGTCCGACCCGGCAGTCGCCGAGATTTTTTCCCAGAAGTTGTTCGGGGTGATCGAGGTCGGCGGCGTGACGTTCGGGCCGAATGGCTTCGCGGGCATGGTCTATGTGGTGTTGCCCCTGCTGTCGATCTTGCTGCAACTGGTGCAGACGGTGATGGCCACGCCGCGGGTCCAGGATCCGCAACAGAAGGCCATGACCCAGATGATGATGTTTATGCCCCTGGTGTTTGGCTATATCGCCTTCACCTTCCCGCAGGGGGCGGTGCTCTACTGGGTGGTGAGCAGTGTGGTGGGCATCGTGCAGCAGTATTTCACGTCGGGCTGGGGCTCGTTGGCCAACTACCTGAAGTTCCTGCCGCCGGATGGCAAGCCGTCAACGCTGACGCCCGCGCTGGCCCCGGCGGCGGTGAGCGCCGAGGCGTCCGCCGTGGCGGCGCCACGCGCCGATTTCTGGAGCGTGATGCGCCCGCTGACCGAGGCGCCGGAAGCGCCCCCTGAGACGCCTGCGCCCGAACCGGCACAGCCTGATGCCGAGGAGGCGCCCCACGCCGCGCGCCCGGCCGCGTCGGTAACCAATCCGCGCAAGCCGCGCCGGCGCAAGTGAGAGCGTAACCGGTCGGGAATGGGCTATGGTGGACGCCGGGGAGGGGGCCTGCGAGGCGCAACCCTCCCCATAACGATCCGTTCATCATAACCAGGTTGTCAGGCCGCTGGCCTGCACACGAGGAGCACTATGAAGAGCATCGAGATCAGCGCGCGCACCGTCGCCGAGGCTGTCGAGCTGGCTCTGGCCCAACTCGGTAAGGATCGCGATGAGGTTGCGATCGCGGTGCTGGACGCGGGCGAGTCGGGCGATGAGGCCCTGGTGCGCGTGACCGTGGTTGACGACGATGAAGAGACGTCGCCGGCCCCGGTCACCACCACTGCGGCTTCTGGTGGAACTGAGGTGCAGGAGATCGCGCGCACCATCCTCGAGGACCTGCTGGAGCGCATGGATATCCATGCCTATGTCACCCCCGTGGTCACGCGCGTCCCCGGGCAGAAGGGCGATGTCGAGGAAACGATCACCCTTCACGTTGAGGGCGCCGATGAGGAGGCTATGGGGCTGCTCATCGGCCGGCGCGGCGATACCTTGCGCTCGCTCCAGTTCTTGCTCAACCTCCTGGTGAGCCGGCGCGTGCAGAAGTGGCCCCAGCTTGTGGTTGATGTGGGCAATTATCGCCAGCGCCGCCAGGAGTCGCTCGAGGGCCTCGCCCGCCGGATGGCCGAGCGTGTGCGCCAGACCGGTCGCCCGATCATGCTCGAGCCGATGGCAGCCTATGAGCGGCGCATCGTCCATCTGGCGCTCCGCGAAGATAAGACGATCTATACCGAGAGCACCGGCGAGGGCGAAAATCGCAAGATCGTGATCTACCCCGCGAAACAGTGAGCGTCTGACCTCTGAGCGCCTTGCAGTATCGGGAAACCGGGTTTCCCCATACCCCACCCGGTGGGAGGGTTTGGGAGGGCGTAGCCCTCCCAAGAAGGATGGTCATCCCGTCGGTGTGGGGCGGAGCCGCATGGACGACTGAAAGAAACAGGCAAAGGGGTTGGGGGCCGCGGCTCCCAACCCCTCGCTTGCCGTCGAACACCCGCGAGCTGACAACGGAGAGCTCTGTGGCGGGTGAACGGTCCTGGCGCCAATACCTTTCAGATAAGCGCATGCGGCGCTTCAGCCCCCCCAACCTCCCCCCGCTGGGAGGATGAGCCGCGCGCTCATCCCCAGCGGGAGAGGGCTGGAGAGCAGTCATCTTATTTGAAACGTACTGGTCCTAGCGCTCCAGCCGGTAAGGCACGCTGGTCACCACCGTACCCTTCTCATACATCAGCGCTGTCTTGATCAGCCAGCCGGTCTGGTTGTGCAACAGGTGCTCCCACCAGCGGGCAGGCACGAACTCGGGCAGGATCACCGTGACCATGCCGTCCTTGTAGTGCGACTGCACCTCGGCGATGTAGCTGCGCAGCGGCCTGAGCAAGGAGCGGAAGGGCGACTCCAGCACCACCAGCGGCACATCGCACCCCCACTCGCGCCAGCGCACCCGCAGCCGCTCGGTCTGCTCGGGATCGAGGTTGACGTACACGGCCGTCACGTTGTCGGGGGCGATGGAGCGAGCGTACTGTAGCGCGGGGAGCACGCCCTTGTGGATGCCGCTGACCAGGATGATGGCCGTGTGGCGGCGCAGATCGGGCAGCTTGACCGCCGTGGAGAGGGAGAGTTGCTCGGCCACGCGCAGGTAATGCCGGTGAATGGCCTGGAAGACCAGCACGAGCAAGGGGATGAGCATCAGCACGATCCAGGCGCCGTGGGTGAACTTCGTGACTGCCAGGATCACCAGGACGATCGCCGTAAGCACCGCCCCCACCGCGCTGATCAGCGCCCCTCGTTGCCAGCCTGGCTCGCGCATGCGCATCTGGCGCCGCACCATGCCCGCCTGCGACAGGGTAAAGGAGATGAACACCCCTACGGCGTAGAGCGGCAGCATGGCAATCTCATTGGCCTGGAAGATCACCACCAGCAACGCCGAGAAGAAGCCCAGGGCCAGAATGCCGTTCGAGAACACCAGGCGGTCGCCGCGCGAGGCGAACTGCCGGGGCATGAACCGGTCGCGCGAGAGAAACGACGCCAGGCGCGGAAAGTCGGCGAAGGCGGTGTTGGCCGCCAGCACCAGAATGAGCGCCGTCGCCACCTGGATGCCAAAATAGGCCGGGCCGGGGCCAACCACGGTGCGCGCAATCTGCGAGACCACCGTCTCGTGGGTGATCTCGTTCGGCACCGCGTGGTGCACATACGCCAGCCAGGTGATCCCCACGAACATGGAGATCAGCAGGGCAACCATAATCGTCAGGGTGGCGGCGGCGTTTTTCGCTTCCGGCGGCTTGAAGGCCTGCACCCCGTCGCTGATCGCCTCGATGCCGGTGAGCGCGGTGCAGCCGGCGGCGAAGGCGCGCAGGATCAGCCAGAGACCCAGGGCCTCGCCGACTTCGGGAACCGGCGGCGGCACGGGGTGGACCACAGGGGTCGCGCCGTAGAGCGCGTCTTTGACCAGGGCGAACGCGATCAGGCTGAGGATGCTGACGACGAAGGCATAGGTGGGCACGGCAAAGATCGCTCCACTCTCCTTGACGCCCCGCAGGTTCGCCAGCGTCACCAGGGCGATACACAACAGGGCAATCTCCACGGCGACGTGCCTCAGCCCGGGGTAGCCCCAGGTGCTGGCCAGCGAGGTGATGGCCGCCACCCCGGCAGAGATGCTGACCGCCACCGTCAGCACGTAGTCAATCAGCAGCGCCGCCGCGGCGACCAGGCCGGCCGTGTCGCCCAGGTTGTCACGGCTGACGATGTAGCCGCCCCCGCCCCGGGAGTAGGCGCGAATGGTCTGCCGGTACGAAAAGGCGACGATCGCCAGCAGGGCGGCAATCGCTCCGCCGATCGGCAGCACCAACCCCAGGGCATGCGTGCCCGCAAGGATCAGTACGGTTAAAATGGCCTCGGTAGCGTAGGCCACGGAGGAGAGCGCGTCAGAAGAAAACACGGCCAGCGCCGTGGCGCGCGTGAGCCGTTCTTGATGCTGTTGTTCAGTGGCAATCGGCTTGCCGACCAGAAACCGCTTGATCTGCGATGCCATACGGTTCAGCCCTTCAAGCCGGGAACCGGCAACCGGTTGTGAACGGAGCACAATGAAAAAACCTGACTACCGTGGCAGTCGGGTTCTCCCTGTCGGACCGCGCGAGGGGGAATGGTCCTTGTCCATTGGTCAAAGCCCGGCGTGCCAGCACTATAGCAAAATCGTGGCCCTTGCACGTCAATGTTTCTCGCCAGTGCGTGATGATCCTTCAACTCAGGTGACCATCGTTCGCAGGGTTCAGCCCCCCTCCCAGCCTCCCCCCGCCGGGGGGAGGCGCCGGGTGCCCGCCCCCAGCGGTGGAGGGTCAGGGCAGGGGCTGGCACCGTGCCCGCGGAGACGCGATGCGGGCGGGACGCCCGCGCTCCCAGGGCATGTGCATCGCGGCGGTGTGCGCCATACGCATGACCGTCTCACGTGACCATGGGGGGACCTGGTTCCCCTATGCCCCCGCTCCGCAGGGGTCTGGGGGAACCGGGTTTCCCCAGACCCCCTACCCGCGGGAGGGTTTAGGAGGGCTTTGCCCTCCCAGGAACAACCTGTTTTCATCCCGTCGGTGCGCGGCGCGAGCCGCATGGACGGCTGGTGTAGAATATCACACGTCCGTTTCCAGAGGGTAGCTCTGAGACAAACCATGGCAGATCCAGCAATTATCGCCCGCGGGTTGCGCAAGCAGTACGGCACGGTGATCGCGGTTGATGGGATCGACCTGGCAGTCCCCGCCGGGACGATCTATGCCCTGCTGGGGCCGAACGGGGCGGGCAAAACAACGACGATCAATATCCTCACCACCCTGGCCGTGCCCACAGCGGGCGAGGCGTCCGTGTGCGGCTACGACATCATCCGGCAGGCCGATCAGGTGCGCGCGTGCATCGGGGTGACGTTTCAAGATATTGTGCTCGATACCGATCTGACGGGCCGGGAAGTGCTCGACATCCACGGCCGGCTCTATCGCCAGCCCGCCGCCGTGCGCCGCCAGCGTATCGCGGACCTCGTGGAGCTGGTGCAACTGGGTGAGGCGATCGACCGGCGCGTGCGCACCTACTCGGGCGGGATGAAGCGCCGCCTGGAACTGGCCCGCGGGCTGATGACCGATCCCCAGGTGCTCTTTCTCGACGAGCCGACGCAGGGCCTCGATCCGCAGAATCGGGTGGGAATCTGGAGCTACCTCCGGGCCTTGAACCGTGAGCGCGGCCTGACGTTGCTGCTCACCACCCACTACATGGACGAGGCGGAAGCCCTCGCCGGCCGGGTGGGCATCGTTGACCAGGGGCGCCTGGTGGCCGAAGGGGCGCCGCATGAACTGGCGGCGACGCTGGGGGCCGATGTGATCCGCGTGCGCGGCTCTGGGAACCAGGCCCATTTCGTGTCGCAGGTCGCGGCGCTCCCCTTCGTCGCGCGCGTCGAGACCGATCCGGAAGCGGCGATGGTGCTGGTGTACGTGGATAGCGGCAGCCGGCGCCTGGTCGAGGTGGTGGGGCTGGCCAGCGGCAACGGCTTCCTGGTCGAAGACGTTACTGTGGCGCGCCCGAGCCTGGGGGATGTGTTTCTGCACCATACCGGGCGGGCGCTCCGTGATTGACAGGACACAGGCGGTGGAGGGGTGCGGGGAAGGACTGCGGCCCTCCATCCCTGAATTGAGGCATGGGGAAACCAGGTTTCCCCAGCCCCTGCGAGATGGGTTGAAAGGAAAGGTCCATCCCTATGGATGCCACCCTGGTCATCTGGAACAAACACATGACCAAGTTCCTCCGCAGCACCGAAGAACTGCTGGGGCTGTTGCTGCAATCGGTGCTGTGGGTGGTGCTCTTCGGCGTGGGTATGCGCGGCATGATCGGGGAGGTGGACGGCAGCGACTATATGTCGTACATCCTGCCGGGGATCATCGCCCTGAGCGTCCTGGGTGGCGCGGTGGGCGGCGGCATGGTGCTGCTCGACGAGCGCCTGCGCGGCATTTTGAAGGAGTATCTGGCCGCGCCCATCCCCCGTTTGAGCATTCTCCTGGGCAGCGCCACCAGCACCGCGACCAAGGCGTTGTTCCAGGCCCTGATCATGCTGGTGGTGGGCGTGCTGATGGGCGCCCGGCTCGCCCCCAACCCGCTCGGATGGCTGGCCTCCCTGTTCTTGCTGGCACTCTTCGCGGTGGGCTTCAGCGGGATGGCCCTGGCCGTGGCCGCCGTCTCGCGCTCGATCGCCGGCTATCACGGCATGATCTTCCTCTTCAACCTGCCGCTGCTCTTCGCTTCGAACGCTCTCTATCCGCTCGCCGTGCTACCGGGATGGATGCTGACCATCGTCTTGCTCAATCCAACCACCTATCTGATCGACGCGGTGCGCGGGTTGGCCTTCGGCGCGCCCTTTACTATTCCACTCCCGCTCAGCGTGGCAGTGGTGGCGCTGTTTGCCGTCATCTGCACCTGGCTGGCGCTGGCCGTGTTTCGGCGTTCGATCCGTGGCTGAGGGAAACGGCGCCCGCGCGCGGATGCGGGCCGGAGGCCCGCGCACCCGGCCCACCGCCCGCGGGAGGATTTGGGAGAGCTACGCCCTCCCAGCAACAACTTTTTCTCATCCCGTCGGTGTGCGGCGCAGCCGCGTGGACGGCTGCAAGGTGAAGTTTTCTGCAATCACCTGTCCCATCTCCCATATTTTCCCTTTCGGCAAGGGCTGAGGCAAGCGTATGCGCACAGAGCTTGGGCGAGCGATTGAACTGGCAGCGGCGGCGCAACGGGTGGTGGTGCTCACCGGCGCCGGTTTCAGCCGGCCCTCCGGCATCCCCGACTTTCGCAGCCCGGACGGCCTCTGGGCCCGCAGCGACCCCTCCGAGGTGGCGTCGCTGCGAGCGTTCCGGCGCGATCCCGACGGCTTCTACCGCTGGCTCAACGACCTGATCGACCCGATCCTGGCGGCGCGCCCGAACCCGGCGCATCTGGCCGTCGCCGCGTTCGAGGCCGCCGGGCGGGTGACGGGGGTGATTACCCAGAACATCGACGGCTTGCACCAGCAGGCCGGATCGCGCCGCGTCTACGAACTGCACGGCCACCTGCGGACGGCGACCTGCTTTGCGTGTGAACGGCAGGCGCCCGGCGAGAAACTGCTGCCGGTGATCCGGCAGGGACGCGCCCCCCGCTGCTCGTGCGGCGGGGTCTTCAAGCCCGATGTCGTGCTCTTCGACGAGGGGTTGCCGCGGGGGTTGCTCTGGCTGGCCCACGCGCTGCTCGAACAGTGCGACCTGCTGCTGGTAGCCGGCACGTCGCTCGAAGTGGCCCCCGTTTGCGACCTGCCGCTCATCGCCGTGCGCCGCGGCGCCCGGGTGATCATCGTTAACCTGGAGGAGACCTATCTGGACGAACAGGCCGATGTGGTCATCCGCGATGATGTGGCGACGGCCATCCCGGCGATCATCGCCGGGGCGCTGGAGCGGGCCGGGCAGCAGTAGCGAGCCGATCTTCGATGCGCTTTCCTGGGCGGGCTGTGCCCGCCCACCCCCCCGGGTGGGAGTATGGGGAACCCCGGGTACCCCATGCCCCTGCGGGCGGGCGCAGCCCGCTCCTCACCCTTCCCCCGGGTGAGAGGTGAGAGGCTGGGGAACCCCGGGTTCCCCATGCCCCTGCGGGCGGGCGCAGCCCGCTCCAACCTTCCCCCCGGGTGGGAGTATGGGGAACCCCGGGTTCCCCATGCCCCTGTGGGCGGGCGCAGCCCGCTCCAACCTTCCCCCCGGGTGGGAGTATGGGGAACCCCGGGTTCCCCATGCCCCTGCGGGCGGGCGCAGCCCGCCCCTCACCCTTCCCCCGGGTGGGAGTATGGGGAACCCCGGGTTCCCCGGACCCCTGCGGGCGGGCGCAGCCCGCCCCTCACCCTTCCCCCGGGTGGGAGTACGGGGAACCCCGGGTTCCCCATGCCCCTGCGCGCGGGCGCAGCCCGCCCACACCCTCCCGCGCGGGGGAAAGGAGAGCCGAGGGCTTGCTGATGCCCCGGACGGTCAATCCAATGCCAGGACGCGCCAGAGAAAGCATGGATATGGTCTTTGAGAAATTCATCCGCTATGCCGGGCTAGCCGTGGGGCTAAAGTCCTCGGCTACGGAATGCGAAGCCCGCCTGCGCGGGCTATAGCGGATGATGTATTCAAAGACCATATCCAAAGCGTGGCATGAGGGGCAGCCCCCTCAGCGCTTGAGCCGTGCCGCGATCTCGGCGACACGGCGCCCCAGCGCGCGGCCCTGGGCGCGATCCTCGTCGGTGAGGCCGCCGATGGCCGTGGCGCCGTAGTAGGAGCCGGAACGCTCCATCGTCGGCGTCCACGGCAAGCCGACGATGATCATCCCGCTGCCGAGTTGCCAGTGCAGCACGTTGAGCAGGGTAAACTCGGTGCCCGAGTGCCGCCCGGCGCTGGTGGTGAAAGCCGCGCCGACCTTGCCCGCCAGCAGGCCCTCCTCCCACATGTCCCCGGTCGTATCCAGCCAGCGTTTGAGCGAGCCTTTGATGCCCGTCCAGTTCGGTGTGCCGATGATGATCGCGTCGGCCTCGAGCAGATCCTCGCGCGAGGCGTCGGGGAGCTTGAGGAGCGACACGCTCGCGCCAGATACTTCGTGCGCGCCGGCAGCCACTTCTTGCGCCAGCGCGGCGAGCAGATCGCCGTGATCGTAGAGCACCAGCACCCGGCAGGAATCGCCCATGAGCGCACCTCCTTTACGTGCCCGGCGACCCGGGCAGCAATGCCGGGACCGGGTTTCGGGTTTTCTCTGGGTTGCGATCGAGAGTGGATAATAGTGTGTATTATAGCAAACCCGGTCGGATAGTGTGGTAGGATTCCGTGGGGAGGCAGGGGCTGATGCAACCAGGAGGATGACACCATGCAGAATCTGAAGGAGCAGGTCCACATTGAAGCAACAACGCTCACGGTCGAAGGGTTCCGCCTGCGGGTGCTGACGGCCGGTGAAGGGCCGGCGGTGCTGCTGTTGCACGGCTTCCTGGTGAACGCCGACGACTGGCGCCCCACCATCGCCTGTCTGGCCGAGGCGGGGTACCGGGCAATCGCCCCCGACGCCCTGGGCTTCGGCCACTCGGATAAGCCGGGAGGCGCGGCCTACAGCCTCCAGCGGTATGCCGATCTCAATGCCGGCGTGCTCGACGCCCTGGGGGTGAACGCGGCCACCGTGGTCGGGCACTCGATGGGGGGCAAGCACGCCCTGGCGACGACAGTGCTGCACCCTGCCCGCGTCTCGCGGCTGCTCATCGCCGACAGCGAGGGCTTTATGCAGTTGCCGCTGTTTATGCGCAAAGGCGGCGCCCTGCCCTTCCTCGGCGAGGCGCTCCTCTCGCTCTCCGCGCTCCCGGCGGTGATCCGCATGCAACTCGGCGCCGCCTTCGCCGACCCGGCGCGCTACGTCACCCCCGAACTGGTCGCCCGCGGGCGCGAGACCCTCGGCGATCCGCAGGTGCGCCACACCATGCTCTCCCTGAGCCGCCACTACGAGGCCAACGACCTCAAGGGCAGCGGCCTCTGGCCGCGCCTCGCCGCGATCCGCTGCCCGACGCTGATCGTCTGGGGGGCGGAGGATCGCCTGTTCCCGGCGCGCTACGCCAAGGACGCCCAGGCCGCCATCCCCGGCGCCCAGCTCGTGATCATCCCGCGCTGCGGCCATTTCCCCCAGATTGAGGCGCAGGAGCGGTTTCACGGGTTGCTGCTTGGTTTTCTGGCCGGCCAGGACACCAGCCAGGCTGCCTGACCGGAGAGGCAGGGTGGCCCCGCTTCCCCGCCGGGGGCGCATCAGCCCGCAAAGGCCCGGTCAATCACCTCCTGCATGCGCTGCACGTGGGAGCCGCGCCAGTAGATCTGGCCACACGCCTGGCAGCGCCAGAACTCGTCGTAGTAGCGGCGGGTCTTCGGCTGGAGTTGATCGAGGATCGCCGCCTTCGCCACCGGCGCCGTGAGGCCGTTGCAGCGGATGCAGCGCCGGAAAGGCCGCGCGCCGGCCCGCAGGTCGTAGCGTCGCGCCACCTCGCGCACCTGCGCCTCGGGGTCGGTGGCGCGGACGAACGCGCCATAGACGACCGCGCGGCGCATCAGCAGCCGGATATCGCGGGTGAGCAGCACGCGCTCCTCGGCGCGGGCAAGAGCCACAAGTTCGGCGTCGCTCTGGTCGTTGCGATAGAGGGTATCGAAGCCGAGCATGCGCAGGTAGGCGGCGAGGCGCCCCAGGTGCACGTCGCAGGCGAAGCATGGCTCTGCGAGCGGCGGGCGCAACGGAAGCCCGCCCGGCGGGATCTCCTCGGGCGGGTAGATATCAATCACCGCGCCGGGCGCTAGCCGCGCGTCGAAGCTCGCCGGCGCGCCGTTGACGCTCAGCGCCGCGATCTCCGGGTGGGGCACGCCGGCGACCTCGACCAGGTGCTTGACCGTTTCGTGGGCCGACCAGGGCAGCGTCACGGGCCGGCCACGCTGCGCGCGGGGCAGAAAGTCGTTCAGCGCGCCGTGGCAACGCACGGTGACGAGGGGAACGGTGGCCGCGAGCGGTTGGGAGGGGGAGGCCCTGGCAGACAGATCGTTTTGCATACCATTGGACGGCTACGGATTTTAGATTTTGGATTTTGGATTTTGGATTTTGGATTTTCGGGTGGTGGTTTGTCCGCATCCTTCCCGGTGGCAAGAACGTGGGGTTCCCGGTAGGGCACAGCCCTCTCAGGAACCCCACGCCCACGCAACGGCTTGCCGGGGGTTACCTGGCCATCAACTCAGCAGCGCCCAGCAGCCTGCGATGAGCGGGGATGGCGCGCAGAAAGGCGTCACGCCGCTCGGGGCGCATCAGGGCGGCGCGCCACGTGAACTCGCCGCGCGCCCGGGCGTAGAGTTGCGCGCCACGGGGGTCGTCGGCCGCCCCCAGCACCTCGGCGGCGCTCAGGAGCGTGCGCACCGGCTCCTCGGCGCCGGTGAGCGCGCCGTCGAGCAGCAGCGGCACGTAGGGCTCCAGGCACTGCCGGGCCGCGCGCGGGTCGCCCTGGAGGTAGAGCGACTGGGCCTCGGCGGCGGCGGCCTCGGCGGCCAGCACAGAGTGGCCAACGGCCTCGTCGGCGGCCCGCGCCTGGGCGAAGGCCGCGGCGGCCTCGGCATGGCGCCCGAGGCCCGCCAGGCTGCGCCCGAGGAGCAGGCGGGCTTTCCGCTCGAGGCGCTGATAACCCTCGTCGCAGGCGATCTGCAGCGCATCGCCGGCAAACGCGTGGGCGCGGGCCGCGTCGCCGCGCAACTCAGCGCCGCGGGAGCGGCCAAGCAGCCCCACGCAGCGCGGGCGCGGCATGTCCAGCTTCGTGGCGCCGTTCAGCCCCTCGACATAGGTCGCATCGGCCTCATCAAGCGCGCCCTGCGCGAGCAAGGCGTCGCCCAACAGGACCGTGGTATGCACACTGATGAAGCCGTGGACCGTCGCATCGGCGTAGCGCGTAGCTTGCTGTATCAGTTCCTCGGCAGCGCCCAGACGCCCTTCAGCCGTAGCGACGAAGAACTGGAGCGACCAGTGCCAGAAGCGCAACTGGAAGTGTTCGGGCGCTTGCGAGCGAACCGAGCGCCGCTCAAGTAGCGTCCGGGCCGGCGTCAGATCGCCGACCTCCACCGCGAGATGAGCCTCGGCGTACCAGAGCAGGATCAGGTCGAGGGAGGGCTCGCGGTCGTCAAAGTGTTGCCTGGCGGCGGCGAGCGTCGCGCGCATCAACGCAAGATCGCCCGCCCGCCAGGCCAGGCGGGCGAGCAGGCTGAGGATCGCCAGTTCGCCCCCCCGGTCCCCGCGCCGGAGCACGGCGGCCAGGGCGCGCTCCAGGAGCGGGCGAGCGGCCCGGTAGCGGGTCTGCAGATACAACTGGTTACCCTGGAGTTGATCAATGCGCGCCGGCAGCAGGTCATCGTCCACGGGGGCCAGGGCGCGGGCCTGCTCCATCGCCGCGCGCGCCAGGGAGCCATCGCCCTGATGCACATAGAGCCAGGCCGCGACCAGCAACAGTTCAATGATCTCCAAGCCATCGGCGGGGCTCAGCGTATGCGGCGCATCCGTCCCGCCCAGGGCCGCCACCGCCCGCCAGCACTGCGCGGCGCCCTCCCGGAAGACGCCCAGGGCGTAGCCGCGCGATGTACTCGCGATTGCGCCGGGCGACGGCCCAGCCCCAGGCCAGGTTCAGGTCGCTCCAGTGGTCAATCAAGTCGTAAATGGCGTTCGCGTCACGGGCAACGTGCTCGCTCACCGAGGCGACGAAGCGGGTGAAATGGCCGACGTGGCGTAACGCGGCCTGCGCCTGCTCATCGGGATAGCGCGCCAGTTCCTCGGCGACGAGGTAACGCACCAGCGGATGCAGGCCATAGGCGCGCTCACCAGAGCGGGTAAGCAACCCGTACTCAATCAGGGTCTCCAGCACCTGCGGCGCGCAGCCGCCCACCGCCCGGGCCGCCGGGCGATCAAAGGCGTTGGGGAACATAGACAGGCGCCGCAGGACCATGGCCTCCTCAGGGGAGAGGCGCTCCCAGGACCAGCGGATCACGGCGTCGAGGCAGCGCTGCCGCGCCGGCACATCGGCCTCGTCGCTCACCAGCAGATCCAGACCATGGGCAAGCTCATCGGCGATCGCGGCGCAGTCGAGCGCCCGTAGCCGCCCGGCGGCGAGCACAATGGCCAGGGGCAGCCCATTGACCAGCCGGCAGATGCGGACGATGTGCGGATAGTCGTCGAGACCCGGCGGACTCTGCAGGCGCGCCGCCCGCGCCCGCTCGAGGAAGAGCTGGCCCGCGCCGCTGCCTGGCAGATCCTCGGGGCCGGTGGGCAGGCTCAGGCCGTCCAGGTCGAAGACGCACTCCGCGGCGAGTTGCAGGCGCACCCGCGAGGTGACCAGCACGCGCGCGTCGGGCGCGGCAGCGAGGATGGCGCTGACCAGCGCGGCCACCGCGGGTTCCACCTCGGCGTTGTCAATGATCAGCAGCAGCCGGCGCGTGGCCACCCAGCGCAGCAGAACCGTCTGCGCATCGGCGCCCGGCTCGACCATGAGCTTGAGACTGCGCAGGACCTTCTGCACAAGCTGGTGCGTCTCGCCGGAGACGGATCGCTCGGACTCATCGCAGGTCACCAGGAAGACGCCATCGGGGAAGGCAAGCTCGTCGGGCAGGGCGGGCCGGGTGAAGGTCGCGGCGAGCTCCAGGGCGAGGCGCGTCTTGCCAGTGCCACCGATACCGACGATGGTGACCAGGCGGCAGCCGGGCTGCTGCAACTGAGCGGTGAGCAGGGCGCGTTCAACCGGACGATCGACGAAGGTCGTGGCGCGCGCCGGCAGATTGTGGGGCGGGGCGACCGGCCCGGCCTGCAACTGCTCGTAGAGGCGCAAGGTTTCGGGTTGCGGCTCGGCCCCGAACTCGCGCCGGAGCGTGTCGCGACACTGGGCGAACTGGCGCAACGCGGCGGCGCGCTGGCCATCGCGGGCCAGCAGGCGCATCAAGCTACGGTGGGCCTCCTCGCGCCAGGGCTCCTCAGCCAGCAGGCGGCGCGTGGTCGCGATCGCGGCCCGCACAGCGCCGGCTTGCTCCTCGGTGCCGGCCAGGTGTTCGAGCAGGCGAACGTACAGGTCGCGCAGCCGCTCGCGCTCGTAGTGCAACCAGTCGTCGAAGGCGGGCGCGTCGCGGAGGTGGAAGCCACGGGCGAACTCGCCGCCGTAGGCGGCGGCAGCCGCGCGCAGGGCCTCCAGATCATTCTGCTGGAGCGCCAGGCGGGTCGCGGCCTCGAAGTCGGCCACGTCGAGCGCAAGCGTGAGGCTCGAGGTAAGCGTGACGATCTGCTTGTCAGCCTGCAAGGCGTCGCCGAGCATGGCGCGCAGATCACGCAGCGCATTGCTCACTGCCATGGCCGCCTTCGACTCATCGCTCTCGCCAGCGATCAGACTGGCGAGAACGGTGCGCGCCTGGGGGCGCCCGGTGCAGGCCAGGTAGATCACCAGCGCCAGCCCGGCACGGCGCGAAAAGTGCAGCGGCCGGCCGTCCAGCTCAACGGCGACGGCGCCAAGCAGTTTGAGCGTCAGCAATGCCATAGCGTTGTCATGATACCCGTTTGACAGGATCTTGACAAGGTCGATGGGTATCCTGTTTCCGCTAGATGGTTCGGCAAGCGAGAAGGAGGCAACCGTGAAGGTTGAGATTGAGTATCAACCGTCCTATTCCCTGGCCCTGGTCACCCTGGAGGCGGGCGAGGCCATCCAGGCTGAAAGTGGCGCCATGGTCGGCATGTCGGCCGGGATGGAGATGAAGACCGAAGCGTCGGGGGGCTTGTTGAAGTCGCTCGGGCGAAAGCTCTTCGGCGGCGAGAGCTTCTTCATCAATACGTTCGTCGCCACCAATGCCGGGCAAACGATCGCCCTCGCGCCCCCGCTGCCGGGCGATGTCGCGGTGGTTGAGCTGCAGGGGGAGCCGCTGCTCGTGCAGTCGGGCGCCTACCTGGCCGCCTCGGCCGGGGTCCAGGTTGATACGAAATGGACCGGCGCGAAGACGTTCTTCGGCAGCGAGGGCCTGGTGATGCTGCGCGTCACCGGCACCGGCACCCTGATCCTCTCGAGCTACGGCGCAATCCGGCCGGTCGAACTGGCCGCCGGCGAGCAGTACATCGTTGATACCGGCCACCTGGTGACGTTTGAGGAGCGGCTGGGCTACGAGATCAAGAAAGTGGCCGGCTGGAAGAGCACGCTCTTCAGCGGGGAGGGCCTGGTGGCGGAACTGACCGGGCCGGGCCGCTTTACGTTGCAGACCCGCAGCCAGGATGCCTTCCTGTCCTGGTTGATCCCCCATCTTCCCCGGTCAATGTATACTCCATCGAGTTCGTCGTAAGGAGGCAGTCTCAATGAACGAATATCTGCTCCCTAGCGTCGTGATGATGATCGCTGGTCTGGTCAACTTGCTGTTTGGCCGGCGTCTCTTCTGGCTCTTCGTTGGTCTGGGTGGCTTCCTGGTGGGCGTCCTCATCACGATCACCCTGCTCAACGATTGGAATCCGATCGTGACCTTTGTGCTGTCACTGGTGATCGGCGCCGCCATGGCAGTCCTGGCGATCTTCGCCAGGCGCCCGCTCGCCGCGCTGGGCAGCTTCTTCGGCCTGGGCTTCATGACGCTGTTCGTGGCCTCGCTGTTCAACGTCGGAAGCCCCTGGAACTTCATCGTGGCCGTGATCGTCGGAGCGATCGCGGCGGTGGTAACCTACATGATCTTCGAGTGGGCGCTTGTCGTTAACTCGTCGCTGTCCGGGGCCAGTGCGATCACTGCCGGCGTGACGGCGCTCCTGCCGTTCTTCAACGAATGGGGCGGCTGGCCGGCGAGCGTGCTGGCGGCGCTGCTTGCCACGGCTGGCATCTTCTTCCAGTCGCGCGAGTTGATTGGCGAACCACTCGCGCAGGAGCCAGTGTCATCGGGCGGGACGGCCAGTCGCTCCGGCCAGATCCGCAGCTAGTACGGCTGTCGGTGCGTGTGCACACGTCTCCTAACGTGAACATAAGCCCTGGGCGAGGGGGGTGGGGAAACCGGGTTCCCCACGCCCCCGCCCGTGGGAGGGCCTGGCCCTCATGCAGGGGGATGGGGAAACCGGGTTTCCCCATCCCCCTGCCCGCGGAAGGGTCTGGGAGGGCAAAGCCCTCCCAGGAGAACCCTGTTATCCCCTTGCGGATGCGGGCCGGAGGCCCGCGCACCCAGGCCCCCGCCCGCGGGAGGGGTTGGGCGGGCGCAGCCTTTGCGCAGGGGGATGGGGAAACCGGGTTTCCCCGTCTTCTCACCCGGTGGGAGGGGTTGGGCGGGCGCAGCCTTTGCGCAGGGGGATGGGGAAACCGGGTTTCCCCGTCTTCTCACCCGGTGGGAGGGGTTGGGCGGGCTGCGCCCGCCCAGGAACAACCTTTTTCATCCGAGTGAGTGTCGTGTCAGGGATTTGCCAGGGACGCTAAGGGGGACGACCGCACTATGCGTGACATAACGCCAGTTCGGGTATTGACCATCGACCGCCTGCCGCTTGTGCATGCCGGTGTGCGCCAGTTGCTCGCCGCCTTTGCGGACATCCACGTGGTTGGTGAGGCGTTCGATCTCAACGATGCGCTGCGGCTCGGCGCAGCCTGCGCCCCGAGCGCGGTGCTCGCCGAGATTCATGACTTCGGGCCGGAGTGGCCTGCCGCGCTCCGTAGACTGGCCGGCGTGCTGCGCGTTCCGGTGGTCGTGTTCACGCTGGAAGCCGATGCCGGGCAGGTGCGTGAGGCGCTCCGGGTCGGCGTGCAGGGCTATCTGCTGAAGAACACCCAGCCGCTGGCCCTGGCCCAGGCCTTACGCAGCATCGCCGCCGGCCAGCAGGTCTTCGCCCCTGAGGTCGTGGGCATCGCCTTCGCGGCCCAGCCGCGCGACCCGGCGGGTGAGATGCTCACGCGGCGGGAGCGCGAGGTGCTGATCCTGCTGGCGCGGGGGTTTTCCAACGATGAGATCGGCGCGCGACTCTGCGTAAGCCGCGCGACGGTCAAGTTCCACTGTGGTCAGATCTTTGCCAAGCTCGGGGTGCAGAGCCGCTCCCAGGCAGTCGCTATGGCCTACACCCACAATCTGGTGCCACGACTGGTCGCAGAGGCTGAGCCGGTGGTACCGCAGTGCGCGGTGCACGCCTGGAGCGCGTAGGCGCAGCATATTCAGGGCGACACGTGGTGGAAAAGATCTCCATGCATCCACAGTCCGCACATCCGGAGTCTGCCGCTGCCGCGCCGGTGGCTGGCACCCGCCGTCTGTCCGCGTTCGCGCTGTGGACCGTGATCGCCGGGCTGACTCTCGGCAGCGTGGCGACACTCATCGCTCGCTTCTTTCAGGGCGGGAAGCCGGCAGCCGACCTGACCGTCACCAGCGTCATCGTGTTCATCTCCGTGTGCGCTATGGGGACGGCAAGCTGGTGGTTGCTGATCACGCGCCGGCGCCGGGTGAGCGAGGGCCGCGGGGCAATGGCCGGCGCGTTGACGGCCCTGCTGGGCTATGTGCTGGTGTTCCAGGTGTCGCATCTCGTCTACGGGCTGGCCTCGCCGGGGTTCTACGGCCATACCCTGCTCGAACGCATCGGCGGCGGCCTGATCCTTTCGCTGCTGACGCTGATCTTTCAGCGGAGGCGTTCGGCGCTGCGTGGGCGCGCAACGGCGCGACGGTGCGCAGCTACACCTTCCCTGCCGAACTGGCCCTCGACCACGACGTGATCGATCCGAACCACCCGAAGCAGCGGATCGACCTGGTCTACCCGGCGCTGATCGACCTGCTTGAAGGAAAAAAGTCTCTGAAGGATGAGATGACAAGATTTTGACAGCAGGCCCCGCTATGCTATGTGCGTCCCGATAGGTACAGCTACGATAGACGGCCCGAACCTTACAATGCACAGGGAGTGAAGACAATGGCAGGCAAGTCCAATTTCACTGCCGACGAGTGGCAGCAGATCGCGCAGGCGCCCTTCATGGTCGCTCAGTACGCTGGAGGGCTGCGCCCTCCCAAACCCTCCTGCGGGCGGGGGTGTGGGGGAACCTGGTTCCCCCATACCCCCGCTGGAGGGCTGCGCCCTCCCAAACCCTCCCGCGGGCGGGGGAATGGGCAGATCCAATCGCGGTACCGGGGGGAGTTCCCCAACTCCTCCCGCGGGTGGGGGAATGGGGAAACCCGGTTTCCCCATTCCCCTGCCGGGCAGGGGCGTGGGGAAACCCGGTTTCTCCACACCCCTGCTCCAGCAGTCTATTTTCACGTTAGGAGTAGCAAGGGGAGGAGGCAAGGGAAGGCGAGGCCACCTTCCGATCACACAAGACGCGAATAATCAGCCGAAGAGGGCGTTTCGGGGGGCGGCGCGAGCTGGGCGGCCAGGCCCTCTTCGATGGCGACGGCCGCGACGGGCAGCAGCGGCACCATCGCCAGGTTGTAGCGTTCAGCCGCGGCGCCCTGCAGGCGCAGCACCTTCTGGCCGAAGAAGATCAACGCCGGCAGCATGGCCGGAACCACGCCCAGCGCCAGCACCCGCGGGAGCCAGCGCTCGCGCGGCAGCCGGCCCAACAGCGCCTGGATGAGCGTGCTCACCGTCAGCGTGTTGAAGACGAGCCGGGTGTGTTCGGCGGTACTCTCGTTGCGGAGGCTCAGGTAGGGGATCCTGGGCCAGAACTGCTTGCTGTTGCCATGGAGGATGACCATCACCACCATGTTCATCAGCACGAAGACGACACGGTCAAGCACTGCGCGCCACATCGGGCATCCCTCCTCTTCGCGGGCAGGGCGGGGTCGCCGGCAACCCCGGACTTCTCCGACTATACGCCGCGCCGGGTGCGGACCCGGTAAAGACCTGCCTACCGGGGATTGCGGTCCGCCAACTGTCATGGGGCAGAGGGCCTGCACCCGCACACCCGCTTCGACCGGGAAGCATGGCGCGTTGTCAAGCTGAGCACAGCGAGGAACTGTTCACACCCGGGGTCACCCACGCGCCGGGAGCGCGGGCGTCCCGCCCGCGTCGCGTCTCCGCGGGCAAGTTGCCCGCGCTCCCGGGAGCCATGTGATGAACATGAAGGTTCTTCGTGGGAGGTCTACGCCCTCCTAAACCCTCCCACGGGCGGGGGTGTGGGGAAACCCGGTTTCCCCACACCCCGCTCCAAAGGACCAGGTGTAGCGGGGTACTTGCTCAAAGACCATCAGCCCAAGGCGACAACAACCGCGCAAGCGTAGCTCACAGACCAATCTCGCGCGCCAGATCGTCGAGGAACTCGCTGATAATCGGCCGTTGCAGATCAACGTCAATCAAGAAGGCATCGTGCCCGGCGTGGCTTGGCAGATCCAGATGTTCGACGGGGCGACCCTGGCGGGCCAGGGCGTCGGCGATGGCGCGCGACTCAGCGGGGGGGTAGAGCCAGTCGCTGCTGAAGGAGAGGAGCAGCGTGGGTCCCTGCACGCGAGCCATGGCGGCGTCAAGCGAGCCATAGCGCGCGGGCAGGTCCCAGTAGTCCATCGCCTTGGTGATATAGAGGTAGGAATTGGCGTCGAAGCGAGCGTTGAAGCTTTCGCCCTGGTATTCGAGGTAACTCTCGATGGCGAATTCCTGTTCCAGGCTGAAGGCAAAGTCATCACCGCTCTGGAGGCGGCGCCCGAACCTGGCTTCGAGGGAGGGTTCGCTGAGGTAGGTGACGTGGCCGATCATGCGGGCCACGGCCAGACCGTCGCAGGGCGGTTCGGCGCCGTAGTAATCGCCATTGCGCCAGCGGGGGTCGCGCATAATCGCCCGGCGCCCGATGCTGTTCCAGGCGATGGTTTGCGGACTGGAGCGGGCGCTGGTCGCCAGGAGGATGGAACCGCCCACGCGCTCGGGGTAGGCGGTGGCCCATTCGAGGGCCTGAAAGCCGCCCATGGAGCCGCCGGCCACGGCCAGGAGGCGGGTGATGCCCAGGGCATCAATCAGGCGGGTCTGGGCGCGCACCATATCGCCGATGGTGATCACCGGGAAGCGCGCGCCGAAGGGCCGCCCGGTGTAGGGGTTGCGGCTCGAGGGGCCGGTGGAACCCTGGCAGCCGCCGATCACATTCGAGCAGATCACGAAGTAGCGATCAGTATCGAACGGCCGCCCCGGCCCCACCATGGCGTCCCACCAGCCTGGCTTGCGGTCGCCGGGGTTGTGGCGCCCGGCGGCGTGGGCGTCGCCCGAGAGGGCGTGGAGCAGGAGAATGGCGTTGCTACGCTCGGGGTTGAGTTCACCGTAGGTTTCGAAGGCCAGGGTGACCGGCGACAGCGTCGCGCCGCTATCCAGCGGCAGTGCTTCGGTCCAGGTCAGATACTGGCGGTGAACGATGCCGACGCCTTCGGGGGCGAAATGTGTCTGTGGTGCGGTCATAGCTGTCGCGGGGCGGCGGGTAGGGGCGCGGCGCGCCATGCCCCTACCCGCGGCGTGAACGGTCACACGCGGCTCAGGGCCTGCTCCAGGTCGGCGATGATGTCGTCAACGGTCTCGATGCCGATCGAAAGGCGCACATAGTCTTCGGTGACGCCGGTGAGGGCTTGCTCTTCGGGGGTGAGCTGGCTGTGGGTGGTGCTGGCGGGATGGATGGCCAGGCTCTTGGCGTCGCCGATGTTGGCGAGGTGCGAGAAGAGCTTCAGATGGTTGATGAACTTCTTCCCGGCCTCCAGGCCGCCCTTGATGCCGAAGCCCACGATGCCGCTCTGCCCGCGGGGCAGGTACTTCTGGGCCAGTTCGTAGCTGGGATGGCTGGGCAGGCCGGGATAGTTCACCCAGGCGACCTTGCTGTGTTCGCTGAGGTAGCGCGCCACGGCGAGGGCGTTCTGGCTGTGGCGCTCCATGCGCAGCGGCAGGGTTTCGAGGCCCTGGAGCAGCAGGAAGGAGTTGAAGGGGCTGATCGCGGCGCCGATGTCGCGCAGGCCCTGCACGCGCACTTTGATAATGTAGGCCAGGTTCCCCAGGGCCTGGGTGTAGACCAGGCCGTGGTAGCTCGGGTCGGGCGTGGTGAACTCGGGGTAGCGCCCGTTGGCCCAGTCGAACTTCCCTCCGTCCACGATCACGCCGCCGATGCTGGTGCCGTGCCCCCCGATGTACTTGGTGGCCGAGTGAATGACGATGTCGGCGCCGTGCTTGAGGGGTTGCCAGAGGTAGGGCGTGACGGTGGTGGCGTCAACGATCACCGCCACGCCGGCCTCATGGGCCACGGCGGCGATGCGTTCCAGGTCGAGCACGTCGAGTTTGGGGTTGCCCACCAGTTCGAGGAAGAAGGCCCTGGTGCGATCGTCAATCGCGGCGCGGAAGCCCTCGATGTCGCGCCCGTCCACGAAGCGGGTGCTGATGCCGATCTTGGGCAGGGTGTGGCGGAAGAGGTTGTAGGTGCCGCCGTAGAGATCGGTCGAGGAGACGATATTGTCGCCGGCGCCGGCGAGGTTGAGGATGGCCAGGGTCTCGGCGGCCTGCCCGGAGGCCAGGGCCAGGGCGCCGACACCGCCTTCGAGGGCGGCCATGCGCCGCTCGAAGACGTCGGTGGTCGGGTTCATGATCCGGGTGTAGATGTTCCCGAACTCCTGAAGCCCGAAGAGCCGGGCGGCGTGGTCGGTATCCTGGAACTGGTACGAGGTGGTCTGGTAGATCGGCACGGCGCGGGCGCCGGTGGTCGGGTCGGGAATCTGCCCGCCGTGGAGGGCCAGGGTCTCGAAGCCGGTGAACTGAGGGGCGTCGGTCATGTCGGTGCTGCTCCTGATGACGGGATGAAAATAAATTGTTCTCGGGAGGGCGCAGCCCTCCCAAACCCTCCCGCGGGCGGGGATATGGGGAAACCAGGTTTCCCCATACCCCTGCGTGAGGGCCAGGCCCGCCCGCGGGCGGGGGCGCGGGGAACCCCGGGTTCCCCACTCTGCTCCAACCGGCGGGTTGCGGGTACAAAAAAGCCCTCATCGGCATTCGATGAGGGCAGTCACTCGCGATACAGAGTATGGATCGCCTGGCGTGCCGCTCATCTTCCAGATTCTTCTGACGGAATTGGCACCGTGCCGGGGCCTCGAGGCGACGACAGTGTCGCCTTGAAGCGCCCGGTGGTTGCCGCGGTTTCACAGGGCCGGTCCCTCCACCGCTCTGGATGAGCTGCGCGTCTGGTTGTGTATGTGCTGGTTCAGATAATAGCAGACCGGGGCGAGGCTTGTCAAGTACTTGAGTAAGCGAATGTTGACGCTTAAGAAAAGGGCTGTGGTTCCGCCGCACACCGCCCGATGCAAACGGGGGCATGGGGGAACCAGGTTTCCCCCGCCCCTGCGCGCGGGCTGCGCTTCCCAAACCCTCCCACCGGGTGGGGGTATGGGGAAACCCGGTTTCCCCCTCCCCCTGCGTACGGGCTGCGCCCTCCCAAACCCTCCCGCGGGCGGGGGGATGGGGAAACCCGGTTCCCCATCCCCCTGCGTGAGGGCCAGGCCCTCCCGCGGACAGGGGCGTGGGGAACCCTGGTTTCCCCACACCCCTGCTCCAGCAGCCTATGTTCACGTGAGACGGTCATGCGCATGGCGCACACCGCCGCGATGCACATGACCTGGGAGCGCGGGCGGCCCGCCCGCGTCGCGGCTCCGCGGGCACGGTGACGCCCCCCTCCATGACCCTCCCTCGCCGGGGGCGGGAACCCGGCTCCTCCCCGCAGCGGGGGGAGGTTAGGAGGGGGGGTCAGCGCCGCATGCGCGTAGGTGAGCAGCCTATGTTCACGGTAGCCGTCCATGCCGCTCCGCCGCGCACCGACGGGATGAACATCCTTCTTGGGAGGGCGCAGCCCTCCCAAACCCTCCCAGGGGGCGGGGCCTGGGTGCGCGGGCGTCCCGCCCGCGTCGCGGCTCCGCGGGCACGGTGACGACCCCCTCCCGGACCCTCCCCCGCCGGGGGCGGGAACCCGGCTCCTCCCCCCAGCGGGGGGAGGCTGGGAGGGGGGCGGCACGCTGCGAACGATTTTCACGTCAGGCGGCGTCGAAGACAGCGTCCACGCTGACGGCGAAGGCCGGGATCAACCGTGAGACCGCCTGCTGGCCGCGCCGGAACACGCCGTGCTCGGTGTAGCTCTCGCCGGCCAGGGTGAGGATGGTGATCGTTTCGTCGATCGGGTTGACGATCCAGTATTCGGGGATACGGGCCTCGGCGTAGTCGGCGCGCTTGACCACCGTGTCACGTTCGGGGTCGTCCGGGCTGACGATTTCGAGCACCAGGTCGGCGCCCAGCCAGCACGTTTCCTGGTTGCGCGGGTCGTCCCGGTCGAGGAGCAGCAACAGGTCAGGCTCGCGAAACTTCTCGGGGCGGATGCGCAAGCGCAGCGGGGCGAAGAGCGCCTCGCCGCCCACCGGCCGCATAACCTCCAGGAGCAAGGCGTAGAGGAAGGCGAGGATGCGCTGGTGTTTGCGCGTGGGCATGGGCAGCACCTCGAGCACGCCGTCGGTCAACTCGATCAACTGGTTGGTCTGGTCGGTCAAGCGAAGGTACATCTCCGCCGTCCAGAGTCCCTGCAGGGGGGCCAGATCGAGTTCCGTGCCCGAACGGGGCCAGACCAGCCGGACCAGCGGGGCTTCGGTTGAGCGGCTCATGGTGACTGTCCTTCGCACGCGAGGGGGATGCAGGGTTGAGCGCCTCTCTGGACACCTCCCTGCGGAGGGTCCGGGAGGCTACGCTTTCTCAGGAACGCTCGTTCCCCAGTCGTTTGGAGGGGCGTGGGGAAACCTGGTTTCCCCACGCCCCTGCTCGCGGAATTATGTTCATTATAGCACGGGCCTGCGCCCCTCCCGAGCCCAGGGTTCGGCCACTACGACCCGGACACGTAGCTCTCCACGCGCAGCGAGATGGTGCGTGAGCTGCCATCGTCGCCCATGCTGACGCCGTAGAGGGTGTCGGCGACCTCGATGGTGCCGCGGTTGTGGGTGATGAGGATGAACTGGGTGCGGGCGCCGAGGCGGCGCAGGGCGTCGCGGAAGCGTCCGACGTTGGTCTCATCGAGGGCGGCGTCGGTTTCGTCGAGGATGCAGAAGGGGCTGGGGTTGACGCTGAGGATGGCGAAGAGCAGCGCCGCGGCGGTGAGGGCGCGCTCGCCGCCGGAGAGGAGCGAGATGTTCTGCTGCTTTTTGCCGGGGGGGCGCACGATGATCTCGACGCCCGGGGGACGCGCCGCGGCCGCCGCGTCTTCGCCCTCGGCGGCGGGATCGCCGCCTTCGCCGCCGGTCAGCGCCAGTCGCGCCGAGCCGCCGCCGAAGAGTTCGACGAAGCTGCGCTCGAACTCGGCGGCCACGGCGTGGAAGGTGGCGGTGAAGCGGTTGTGCATCACCCGGTCGAGTTCGCCGATCAGTTCCATCAACGTGGCGCGGGCCTCGCGCAGATCTTCGATCTGGGTGCGGAGGTGGCGCTGGCGCCCGGCGGTTTCGTCGTACTCTTCCAGCGCCAGCGGGTTGACCGGCCCGAGACGCAGGATGCGGGTCCTGAGGGCCTCGATGTCGCGTTGCAGGACCTCCATCGGCACGGAAGCGTCCTGCCGGTGTTCCGCGGCGTCGCCAGCCAGGGCAGGCGAGGGGGGCAGCTCCACGCCATCGGCGGCGGCGCGCTCGAAGAGGGCCTCCTGGCGGTCCTGGGCGCGCTGGGCCTCCAGGGCGGCGCGGCTGTGAGCGTTTTCCTGTTCCAGCAGGGCGGCGGTGGCGGCAGTCTCGTGCGCTTCCAGATCGCCGAGGCGCGTCTCTTCTTCGCGCAGTTCGGCTTCGGCCGGATCAATGCGCGCCCGCAGGGCGTCAATCGCGGACAGGAGGGCGGCGTGTTCGGCTTCGCGGCGGGCGTGGGCGGCGTCAAGCTCGATGCGCTCGGCCCGCAGGGCGGCGCTGGCCTCGACCAGTTCCTGTTCCTGGCGCGCCAGCAACTCCAGGCTCTGGGCATGGGCGGCGCGCAGTTGCCCGGCGGCGCGGAGCTGGCCCTCGGCGGCGTTGGCCTCGGCGCGCAGGGCCGCCAGGCGCTCCTGGGCGGCGCGGTCTTCTCCGGCGGCCTGCTCCTGGCGCGCGCGGGCCTCGGCCAGGGTGGCCTCGGCGACGCGGGCCGTCTCGTCGGCGGCTTGCAGGCGCGCAGTGGCCTCCTGATGCGCGGTGGCGAGGGTGGCGCGCTCGTCGGCCAGGGCGGCGCGGCGCCGCGCGACCCAGTCCTGTTCCTGCCCGGCCCGCGTCAGGTCGTGGCGGGCCTGCTCAAGCCCGGCGCGGGCGGTCTCGACCTGGAGCTGGCGCTCGCGGACGAGGCCCTCCAGTTCGCGCAGTCGCGCGGTGTGGGCGTGGAGCGCGGCGTCGGCATCGGCCACGCGGGCGCTGGCGCGCTCCAGGTCGGCCCGCGCGGCGGCAACCAGCGCGGGCAGTTCGCGCAGTTCGCGCTCGCGGCGCAGCGCGCCGCTCTCCTTCGTCTGGGCGCCGCCGGTCACCGCGCCGCCGCCGCTCACCTGCTCGCCGTCGAGGGTGACGATCGTCCAGCCGCCGCCCAGGCGCCGCAGTTCGGCGCGGGCGGCGGGCAGGTCGCGCACGATCAGCACCCGCCCGAGGAGGTGCCGCGCCACTATCGTGTAGCGCGGGTCGCACTCGACCAGGTCGGCGGCGATGCCGAGCACGTCCGGGTCCTCGCGCTCCCCGGGGGGGACGGGGCCGCGCTCCCGGTTGACCAGCGTATCCAGGGGCAGAAAGGTCGCCCGTCCGGCGCCGGAACGCTTCAGTTCGGCGATGGCGGCCTCGGCGTCTTCCCAGCGTTCCACCACGATGTTTTGCAGGCGGGCGCCGAGGGCTACTTCGATCGCCGTTTCGAGGTGGGCCGGGGGGCGAATGAGCGACTGGACGAGGGCGAAGCCGGGGCGTCCGGTCCGTTCGGCCCACTGCATCGCGGCGCGGGCGCCGGCGAAGACGCCGGTGTAGGCGCGGGCCAGGCGTTCGAGCGACTCGAGACGCGCCTCGGCGTCGGTCAGGGCGCGTTGGGCGGCGGCGCGGGCCTCTTCGGCCTGGGCGCGGCGGGCGCGCAGGTCGTCGAGTTCGGCGCGGGCGGCCTGGAGGGCGGCGGCGGCGCTCTGGTGGACCGCTTCGGCCTGCTCCAGGGCGCGGCGGGCCTGCTCCGCGCGCTCCTCGGCGGCGGCGCGCCGGCTCGCGGCCCCGGCCGCCGCGGCGTCGAGTTCGGCGCTCTCGCGGGTCAGGCGCTCTATGCGGGCGACCAGTTGCTCGGCGCGGGCGCGCTGCTCGGTCACGGCGCGGGCGGCCTGGAGAGCGGCGTCCTGCGCCCGGCGCAGGGCAGCGGCGCGGGCGTGGTCGGCAGCGGCGCGGGCGGCCAGTTCGGCCTCGGCGGCGGCGAGGGCCTGCCGCCGGGCGTGGAGGTCCGTCTCGGCGCGGGCAGCTTCGGCGGCGGCGCGGTCCCGCTGCGCCTCGAGTTGCTGGCGGCGCAGGGCCAGGGCGTGGCGCTGGCGTTCGAGATCCTCGCCGCGGCGGGTCAGGGCGGCCACACGCTCGGCGCCGACGGCCAGGTCGCGCTGGAGCGCCTCGGCCTGGCGGTGCAGATCGCTGCTCTGCTGGTGCAGGGCGCCCAGGTCGTCGCGGCGGGCGCGCAGGGCCCCGCGGAGGGCCTGGAGTTCGGCGGCCACGCTGGCCTGGGCGGCGCGGGCGCGGGCGAGTTCGGCCTCCAGGCGGGCCAGTTCGGCCCGCGCGCCCGCGCTGAGGGCGCATGCCGCCTGCCACTGGCGGATGTAGAACTGCTGCTGGAGCTGGCGCAGTTCGGCCGACAACTCGCGGTGCTGGCGGGCCTGGGTCGCCTGGCGCTTGAGACCGCGCAGCCGCGGCTCCAGCTCGGCCAGGAGATCATCGAGGCGATTGAGGTTAGCCTCGGTCTCACGCAGGCGGCGCAGGGCCTCGGCCTTGCGCGCCTCGAAGCCGCCGATCTCGGCGGCGTCCTCGAAGAGGCGGCGGCGCTCCTCGGGGCGCAGGGTCAGGGCGGCGTCCACCAACCCCTGATTGATCAGCGTGTAGGAGCCGCCGAGCGGCTCGGTGGCCTCGAGCACGTCGCGCAGGCGCACGCGGGCGCGGTTGATGAAGTACTCATTGTCGCCGGCGCGGGTGGCGCGGCGGGTGATGGTCACCTCGTCGAAATCCAGGGGCAGCAGGCGGTCGCTATTGTCAATCGTCAGCGAGACCTCGGCCAGCCCGGCGGGGGGGCGGCGCCCGCCGCCGGCGTAGATCAGTTCCTCGGAGCGCTTGCAGCGCAGCGTGGTCAGGCTCTGCTCGCCGAGGACCCAGCGCACCGCGTCGGCGAGATTCGATTTCCCGCTGCCATTCGGCCCCACAATGGCGGTGATACCGGGGCGGAACTCCAGCACGGTGCGGGTGGCGAAGGTCTTGAAACCCTGGATCTCGAGGCGTTTGAGGTGCATCGCTATGGCTCATCAGCCGTTTATGCGGCTCCGCCGCACACCGACGGGATGAAAACAGGTTGTTCCTGGGAGGGCTTTGCCCTCCCAGACCCTCCCACCCGGTGGGGGTCTGGGGAAATCGGGTTTCCCCAGACCCCTGCGCACGGGCGGCGCCCTCCCACACCCTCCCGCGGGTGGGAGTAGGGGGAAGGCGGGTTTCCCCAGACCCCTGCGTGAGAGCCAGGCCCTCCCGCGGGCGGGGGGATGGGGGAACCTGGTTCCCCCATGGTCACGTGAGACGGTCATGCGCATGGCGCACCACGCCCGATGCAACCGGCCCGGGAGCGCGGGCGTCCCGCCCGCATCGCGGCTCCGCGGGCACGGTGACGGCCCCCGCCCTGACCCTCCCCCGCCGGGGGCGGGCACCCGGCTCCTCCCCCCAGCGGGGGGAGGCTGGGAGGGGGGCTGAACCCGGTGAACGATGGTCACCTCAGGGGCGGCGCGGCCTGCGGGTATTGTACCGCACCTGCGTTCCCATTGGTCGGAAGACGCAGCCTCCCTGCATTCCGCCGGGTATCGCGTACGTATTCACATGTCTCCTAACGTGAACATAGGCTCTCGAAGAGGGGGGTGGGGAAACCGGGTTTCCCCACCCCCCCGCCCCGCAGGGGCATGGGGAAACCGGGTTTCCCCATGCCCCCACCCGCGGGAGGGTTTGGGAGGGCGCCGCCCTCCCAGGAACAACCTTGTGTTCATTGCGGTGTTGTGCGGCGCAGCCGCATGGACGGCTGGGAGCGCGGGCAGCTTGCCCGCGTAGGGGCGACGAGGGCGGGCCGCCCGCGCTCCCGGGCGCGTGGGTTACCCCAGGCGTGAACAGGTACCCCTC
>DAOTYR010000193.1:0-6616 GCA_034434655.1 Chloroflexaceae bacterium | reverse complement strand
CCGGTGGGAGGGGTTGGAAGGGCGTAGCGAGGGCCGAGAACAACATAGACACACCGCCACCGGCGGACTATAATGGGATTGTCGGAAACAGCCAAGGAGGTACATATATGACAGAGACACGCAACCAGGGCAGCGCCACGAGCCGGGGCGACGACCTGATCGATGCGGCCAGCACCCTGGGGGCCAGTGTGGCGCGTCTGGGGCTGGCAGCGGCAAGCTGGCCGCTGTACCTGCTGCCACCCCGCGCCCGCAGCGAGGCGATCGACGCCACTACCGATCTCTTCAGCGCGGTGGGCCGGCTCCACCTGGGCATCGCCCGGGCGGCCATTCGCGGCCTGGACGTGGCGGCGCGGGAAGTCAACCGCGTGGTGAATGAACAGACCGAAGGGACGGAGCCGAAGACCCGGCCCACGACAAAAGTGGAGATCGAGACGGGGAACTAGTGGGAATAGCGTTCAAATAAGCGCATACGGCGCCGCAGCCCCCCTCCCAACCTCCCCCCGCTGGGGGGGAGGAGCCGCACTCCCGCCCCCAGCGGGGCAAACGTACGCGGTGGAGGGGTGCGGCCCTCCGCCCCTCCCCGCGGAGTCCAGCACGATGGAAGCAGTGGCGCGGCCACTGCTTCTGTCTTCTTGCGTCTCTTATTCTGAGGGAGGCGCGGCCGCGCGCCTCTGTGGCGGGGCGGGTTGGGGACGCGCCCTTGCTAGCGGGGCGGGGCGCAGGAGGGCGGTGTCCGCAACCAGGGGATGAACTCGATATTCACGCCCACCGAGTCGCCGCGCCCATCGGCGTTGCGCTCGGGGTCGTAGGGGCCCGAGGCGTCGCCCCACCAGTTGTTGCGCATATCGAGGAGGATCTCGCTGGTCGCGCCGCGGCCCAGCCCATAGCGCAGGTAGACGGGGATGATCGGCGGGACGTGGTCGTCAATATAGTTCTGCTCGACGCGCAGATCCATGGGCAGGGCACCGTTGGGGGCCACCTGTTCGGTGGTAGTGCGAATCCCGAGGCCCTGGTCATCGCCGACGAGGGTATTGCAAACCACGCTGCCCCGGAGGGGGCCGTTGGTGGTCAACTGCAGATTAGGCGCGCCGCCGGTCACCAGGTTGCCCTCAACCGTCAGGTTCAGCGTTTCGAAGGTGCTGCTGTTGTTGAGGCGCACCTGGGGCGAACCGGCGGTGAGGCGATTGATGCCGAAGCGATTGCGGGTGAGGGTCACGAAGTTCCCGCGGGCGAAACTGACCTCCAGCGCGGCGCCAAAGGGAATATCGTTCCCGAACATCTCGGTGTCGCTCATCTCCAGACGGGTGTCGGTGGTGATAATGCCGCCGCCGTTATCGCTAAAGCGGCTGTTCCGCACCGTCAGGTTGCTGCGATCCACAGCCATCAGCGTGCCGCCCACGCCCCCGCCGCGCACCTCCGTATGCTCCAGCACTATCACGCTGTCCGGGCGTCCGAACAGGCCGCTCCAGCGGGCGCCGGTGTTCCCGACGAAGCGCACCGGCTGGGCAGCGGTTCCCGCGGCCAGCAACCGTCCGCCATCTACATAAATGGATACCCCGGGATCGAGGCGCACCTCTACCCCCGGCTCGATGAGCAACTCCGACCCCGGAGCGATCTGCACGTCACGCCGGAGGATGATTGGCCCCTGCGCGGCGGACCAGCGCACGCTGCCCCGGAGCACATCCGCAGGGGGCGGGGGCGGCGTGGTGGGTGTCGCCGGAGGCGCGGTAGGAACCGGGGTGGCGGTAACATCAAGGGCCAGATCGGAGGTTGGCGTTGGGGGCGGCGGCGCCGTGGGAGGCGGCTGGATCGGTGGCGGAGCAGTAGGCTGGATAACCTCAGGCGCACGCGTAGGCGGCGGGGGCGCCGTGGGCTGGATGACCGTGGGGTTAAACGTCGGCAGGGGTGGGGGAGTGCCCTCCCCGACCGGGCCAGGATACGGCTCCTCGGGAACGCCCGGACTCGCTGTGGCCACCCCTGGCTGACTGGTAGGAACCAGGGGGGACGCCGTCGGCGCCTGACCGATCACCTCAGGGCTGGGATAGGGGGCTTCGGGACCAGCGGTGAGGGTTGCCGGGGGAGCAACCGGCGACTGCGCCGCCTCGGTGGCAGGAGCGGGAGTTGCGGTAGCCGGGACCTGACCGATATTCGTACCAGTGTTGGGCGTAAACAGGAACGTCAGAGCGACGGCAAGAATGAGAAAGGTGAGGGCGCCGAGCAAGAGCAGTGTATCACGGCTGATCCGGCCCTCTGAGCCGCGCTCGGGCGTCTGCTGATCGTCCTGCGTCACCGGGCAAACCTCCACGTCGCGGATGAAAACCGCAGGCAGTGTACCACAGTCCCGGCACTCCCTGCAATCAGGGGCGTCGCTGCACGTGTTCACATGGCTCCTGGGAGCGCGGGCATCATGGTCTTTGAGAAATTAATCCGGCATGCCGGGCTGGCCGTGGGGCTAAAGCCCTCGGCTACGGAATGCGAAGCCCGCCTGCGCGGGCTATAGCGGAATATTTATTCAACGACCATCTTGCCCGCGGAGACGCGCCTGAGAGCGGGACGCCCGCGCTCCCGGCGCGGGTGTTCCCCCAAGCGTGAACAGGTACGCGTCATTGCGTTACTTCCGGCGTATAATGAGCAAGGAAGCGCTGGCATAGGTTGCCTCAATGGGAGGCATGCGGGGGTCTGGGGAAACCGGCTTTCCCCAGAACCCGGCCCATGGGAAGATGTGGGAGGACTGCGCCCTCCCAGGACGACCTCTTTTCATTGTGGGCGCTTTTCGCTCTCCAAAACAACGACGGGGAACCCGGGTTTCCCCACACTCGGGCCCGCCGGTCGAGAGGTTCAGGGAAGGCATGGACCTCGCGCGCATACGTCTGGCATTTCTGATGAGGACAGCTATGGCACCACTTCCCCGCGGCACGCCCCCTGCCGCGCAACCGGCGCCCGGACAGGGGGCCAATCAGCAGCCCATGTGGCAATCCGCCCGGCGCGGGAGTTTCTGGATCACCTTTCTCGTGCTCCTGGTCCTGAACTATCTGCTGATCAACTGGCTCTTTCCCGCCGAGCCGAACTATATCACCATTCCCTACACCGTCTTCAAAGAACAGGTCGCCGCCGGGAACGTGGTGGCGATCACCAGCCGGGGCGAGGACATTCAGGGCGAGTTCCGCCAGGCAGTCACGGCCAGCGAAGGCCCGCACGGACTGGTGGTGCTGACGCCAGTGAGCGACCCGCCCCCCGCCGGAGAGCGGGTCTACCGTCGGTTCGCCACGATCAAGCCGGCGCTCATTCCCGATCCGGAGTTGATCACCCTGCTGGAGACGAACGGGGTGGTGATCACCGCCGAGCCGCTCGAACAGGCCCGTTCACCGCTGTGGACGCTGCTGCTGGCCTTCGGGCCGACCTTGCTGTTGATCGGCGGGTTCCTGTGGCTCAGTTCGCGCGCGCTGAGCGGCGCGGGCGGCCCCGGCGGGGTGTTTGGCCTGGGTCGCGCGCGGGCCCGCCGCTACGACCCCTCCACGGCGCAGCGCGTTACCTTCGAGGACGTGGCGGGGATCGATGAGGTGGAACAGGAACTGGTCGAGATCGTTGATTTTCTGAAGAACCCTGAGAAATACGAAAAACTCGGCGCGCGCATCCCCCGCGGCGTCCTGCTCGAAGGGCCCCCGGGCACCGGCAAGACGCTCCTGGCCCGCGCCGTGGCCGGTGAAGCCGATGTGCCATTCTTCTCGATGAGCGGTTCGGAGTTCATCGAGATGGTGGTCGGCGTGGGGGCGAGCCGGGTGCGCGACCTGTTCCAGCAGGCGCGGGCGGCGGCGCCGGCGATCATTTTCATTGATGAGATCGACGCCATCGGGCGGCGCCGCGGCGGCGGCGAACTGGGGGGCAATGAGGAGCGCGAGCAGACCCTCAACCAGATCCTCACCGAGATGGACGGCTTCGATGCCCAGACGCACGTGGTGGTGCTGGCGGCCACCAACCGCTCCGATGTGCTCGACCCGGCCTTGCTGCGCCCGGGGCGCTTTGACCGGCGCATCGTGGTGCAGCCGCCCGACAAGAACGGCCGCGCCGAGATCCTCAAGATCCATACCCGCGACGTGCCGCTGGCTCCCGATGTGGATCTGCAGCGGGTCGCCGAGAATGCGCCGGGAGCGACGGGCGCGGAGTTGCGGAACCTGGTGAACGAGGCGTCGCTGATGGCAGCCCGACGCGGCAGCAGCCAGGTGACCATGCGCGATTTCCTGGACGCGCTGGAGAAGATCTACCTGGGGCTGGAACGGCGCATTCTGCTGCACCCCGAGGAACGCGAGCGCGTGGCCTACCACGAGGCCGGTCACGCCCTGCTGGCCCTGCTGCAGCCCGAGAGCGATCCGGTACGCCGGGTGACGATCGTGCCGCGGGCCCAGTCGCTGGGGGTGACCCTCTCGGTGCCCATCAACGACCGCTACAACTACACCGAGGAGTACCTGCGGGCGCGCATTGTGACCATCCTGGGCGGGCGAGCCGCCGAGCTCGTGGTCTACGGGAACGTCACCACCGGCGCCGAGAATGATCTGCAGCAAGTGACCAATCTGGCCCAGGCCATGGTCATGCGTTTCGGGATGAGCGACGAAGTGGGCCAGGTGCAACTGCTGGATACCAGCCGCGGCAACTACCTGGGCGCGGGGTTGTCGCAGCGGCCCTACAGCGAAGCCACGGCCCAGATCGCCGACAGAGCCGTGCGGAAGATCGTGGATGAGAGCTACCAGAAAGCCATTCGTCTGCTCAATGAGCATCGCGACCGTCTGGACGCGCTCGCGCGGGCCTTGCTGGCCGAAGAGACCCTCGATGAGGCGCGCATCCGCGAAGTGACCGGTCTGACGGGCCACGAGGAGCGCGCGCTCACGCCGGTCGCGCCGTGAGGGTTGGTATTGTGTCGCTCACTGACGTGAACATACGCTCGCGGAGAGGGGGGTGGGGAAACCAGGTTTCCCCCTCCCCTCACCCGGTGGGAGAGTTTGGGAGGGCTGCGCCATCCCAAGAAGACCTATGTTCATCCTGTTCGTATGCGAGGGCGTGGGGAAACCAGGTTTCCCCACGCCTCCGCCCGCGGGAAGGCCTGGCCCTCCCGCAGGGGGAGGGGTTCCCCCTGCCCTCGCCCTGCGGGAGGGTTTGGGAGGGCGTTGCCCTCCCACGAAAGCGAGCGCGTTATGAACAGCGATCCCAGGGAAGGACTGAAGCGGCGAGCCGCCGAACGGGCGGTTGAACTGGTCGAACCGGGCATGGTGGTGGGGCTGGGGGTCGGCAGCACCGCCGTTCACGCCGTGCGCCGCATCGCCGCCCTGTTGAAGATGGGTGAGTTGCGCGATATCGTGGGGGTGGCCTGCGCCGATAGCGTGGAACGCGAGGCGCAGGCCCTGGGGATTCCGCTTACCACCCTCGATGAGTGCGGAACGGTGGACCTGACCATTGATGGGGCCGATGAGGTCGATCCGTACCTCAACCTGATCAAGGGTGGCGGCGGGGCGCTGCTCCGCGAGAAAATGGTCGCCCAGGCCTCGCGGCGCGAGGTCATTGTGGTAGACTCAAGCAAGCTGTCGCCAGCCCTGGGCAGTCGTTTCCCGCTGCCGCTGGAAGTGATAGCCTTCGGCGCCCAGGCAACGGCGCGCTTTGTCGCCGGCCTCGGGGCACAGGTGGCCTTCCGGCGGACGAGCAGCGGCGCGTTCTTCCGCACTGACCAGGGCAACTACATCCTCGATTGCGCCTTCGGCCCGATTGATGACCTGGAGCGCCTGGCCTTCGCGCTGGAACGGCGGGCGGGGATCGTTGAGCACGGGCTCTTCCTCGATCTGGTTACCGACGTGATCGTCGCCGGCGAAGATGGCGTCCGGCACTTGCGGGCCAGCCCCGCCCCCAGGGAAGCGCTGTGCAGGAGCCGCGGGAAGCCTGCGCGGTAGAAACGAAAGGCTATGATCCTCGCTCCTTCGATCCTCACCGCTGACTTTTTGCGCCTCGGCGCGGAGGTCGAAGCGGCCCTGGCCACTGGTATACGCTGGCTGCACCTCGACGTGATGGACGGGCGCTTCGTGCCCAACATCAGCTTCGGGCCGCTGGTGGCGCGGGCCCTCCACCCCCTCGCCGCGCGCTATGACGCCGTCCTCGAGGCCCACCTGATGATTGTGGAGCCGGAACGCTACCTGGAGACGTTTGTTGCCGCCGGCTGCGAACGCATCACGGTGCACGTCGAGGCCAGTACGCACCTGCACCGCGCCGTGCAGACCATTCGCGCCCTCGGCGCGCGGCCTGGCGTGGCTCTCAACCCCGCCACCCCCCTCGGCGCGCTGGAGGAGATCCTGCCCGAGGTGGATCTTGTGCTGGTTATGACGGTGAACCCCGGCTTTGGCGGCCAGACGTTCATTCCCGGCGGCCTCGACAAGGTGGCCCGGCTGCGGCAACTCCTGCGCGCCCGCCGGCTGGAGCACATTGATATCCAGGTTGACGGCGGGGTCAATCCCGAGACCATCGGCCCGCTGCGCGATGCGGGGGCCACGGTGGCCGTGGCCGGCGCGGCGATTTTCGGGCCGGAGCGTAGCATCGCCAGCGCGATTGGCGCGCTGCGGGCGGCGCTCGGGGAGTAGCG
>DAOTYR010000192.1:0-2730 GCA_034434655.1 Chloroflexaceae bacterium | reverse complement strand
GGTGGTTACGATCACCGTGACCACCGCGCGGCCCACTTTCTGTACCGCGGCGACCACGCTGTCCGAGTGGGCCGAGTGGCCGACGGCGCTCTGGGTGGAAGGCGCCAGGCGTGGGGCGGCCTGCGCCTCGCTCTGAATGCTTACCGACTGGGCAGCGATGGCGGGTGCGGCGGAGGAGGCGCGCCCGGTGACAACCATCGCTACCACCCCGCCGGCAACCGCCCCGCCACCGATGCCAATAATGATCCCGAGCAGCAGGACGACAAGGAGCAAGAGCGGATTGTGTTTGCGTTCCATGCGTTATACCATTTGAGATTGCAGAGGGCCCCCCGGGATGAACATAATTCCTGGGAGGGCGTAGCCCTCCCAGACCCTCCCACCGGGTGGGGGTAGGGGGAAACCCGGTTTCTCTATACCCCTGCGGGGCGGGGGCGTGGGGAAACCCGGTTTCCCCACACCCTTGCTCCAGCAGCCTATGTTCACGTTCGCCGTCCATGCGGCTCCGCCGCACAACGCCGCAATGAACATAAGGTTCTTTCTGGGAGGGCGAAGCCCTCCCGGACCCTCCCGCGGGCAGGGGAATGGGGAAACCGGGTTTCCCCATTCCCCTGCGGGGCGGGGGCGTGGGGAAACCCGGTTTCCCCACACCCTTGCTCCAGCAGCCTATGTTCACGTTAGCCGTCCATGCCGCCGGGCGGCAAACCGCCCAATGAAAACGGGGGTTTGGGGGAACCTGGTTCCCCTATGTTCACGTTAGGCCCCATTCGCGGGGCGCACAACGCCCGATGCAAACGGCCCGGGAGCGCGGGCGGCCCGCCCGCGTCGCATCGCCGCGGGCAAACTGCCCGCGCTCCCGACCTATTTTCACATCAACCGTCCATGCCCCCGAGCGGCACACCGCCCGATGAAAACGGGGGTATGGGGGAACCTGGTTCCCCCATCTTCACGTTAGGAGGATCACCAATGACCAACGACAAAGCCGATCGCCTGGCCGCCATTCGCGCGGCCAACGCTGCCAGGCACAGCTCGCCATCCGACGCGCCCGCAACGCCACAACCGCCGACCACGGACGCCCCCGCGACGGCCCAGGCAGCCGACGATGCCTTTCCCCCCGCGATGGCCCTGCCCGCTCTGCTCAGCGTCCTTGCCGCTGCGATTGCCGGGGCCCTCGGCGCCGTCTTCGTCTTGCCCACCTGGCTCCCCGCCCTCAGCGCGTCCCTGCTGGGGGATGCGCCGCACGCCTACTGGTACCTGGCCCGCAGCAGCGCCATCGTTGCCTACATCCTGCTCTGGCTCAGTATGGTCGCCGGCCTGCTGATGACCAGCAAACTCGCCCGTCTCTGGCCGGGCGGCCCTGTCGCCTTCGACCTCCATCAGCACGCCAGCTTGCTGGGGTTGGCCTGTGCCCTGTTCCACGCCCTCATCCTGCTCGGCGACCGCTACATCCAGGCCGACCTGCGCCAGATTCTGCTCCCCTTCGCCTACGCCGGCTATCAACCCCTCTGGGTCGGTCTGGGCCAGATCGGGCTGTACCTCCTGGCCCTGGTCGGTCTCAGCTTCTACGTCAGGTCGTGGATCGGGCGCGGCGCCTGGCGGCTCATTCACTTCTTGAGCTTCGCCCTCTTCGTTCTCGCATTGCTGCACGGCATCTTCAGCGGCAGCGACACCGTCAATCCCTGGATCCAGGGCCTCTACTGGGCCACCGGCGGCAGCGTGCTGTTCCTCCTGTGCTATCGCATACTCAGGAGTGGCGCGCATTTACGTTCCCATCATGGAGGGGCGCGGGGTCCCGCAGCCTCCCCACGGCCTCCGGCACCGCCCGCGACGGACACGCGCCCCGGCGCAACCACGCCGAGTCTGCCCTAACGTGAAAATAAGCCCTCGGCGAGGGGGGTCGGGAAACCGGGTTTCCCCATACCTCAGCGGATGCGGGCCAGCGGCCCGCGCACCCAGGCCCCGCCCCCTGGGAGGGTTTGGGAGGGCTGCACCCTCCCAAGAAGGATGTTCATCCCTTCGGTGCGCGGCGGAGCCGCATGAACGGCTGGTGCGAAGGCCACCTGCGTGGCCTGTCGAGCCCGCGCAGGCGGGCTTCGCAGAGGCTAGCCCGCGGCTTCAGTCGCCGGGCGGACGACGTTGACGTAGCCCTGACGCCCCCGGGATCTCTTGCACAAATGCGCTCCTTCGTCTATACTATCACTGGTGTTGCGTCAACGGCTCTGTTGGCTGTGCGGGGTCCACCAAATCTGGGGCAAAGGGGGTGAGCAGGCGATTGACGAACGCGCGTATTCCGGGGCACGGCGATACCCCGCGCCAACAACAAGGCCCGGACCACTGCGGTGGCCGCGCACGTCAAACGACAGAGCTATGCGTGTAGAACGTCGCGAAGGCGAGACGGTCGAGCAACTGATCCGTCGCTTTAACAAAGGCGTGATCTCCGAGCGCATTACGAAGACCTATCGCGAGAAGATGCACTTCATTTCCAAGAGCGAGCAGCGCAAGGAGAAGCGGCGCCGCGCCGAACGCAACCGGCGCAAGAAGATGGCCAAAGGCTATTAGCCGCGCGCTGGTCTTTTTGGCACGGGTACGACGAGCTTTCGCTCGTTGTCCCGTGCTCTTCTTTATGCCGTTAGTGCGCGCCCGCGCTCCCGTTGGCGGGGCGCGGGGAAGCATGGGTGTGGGGAAACCGGGTTTCCCCACGCCCCCGCCCCGCAGGGGCATGGGGAAACCGGG
>DAOTYR010000191.1:0-11106 GCA_034434655.1 Chloroflexaceae bacterium | reverse complement strand
ACCCCTCGTCTCAGCCGCGCTCCTGCTTCGCCGGAACGGCCAGTGCAGCCTTGCCGCCTGCGCCGGGCTGCTCGAGCACGGCCTCGCCACGCTCGTCCGGAGCGGGCGCCAGCCCGGCCACGGTCGCAACCTCGAGTGGCGCAGGCCGGCTGCTGGCGCGTTCGGCCAGCACCACCAGCGAGCGGGGCTGGATCTGATACATCTCGCTGCTCGGCACGCGCCCGCCGTTCACCTTCGGCTCGGCGGTGTCAACCAGCACCTCCCAGAGCGGGTCATCGGGCCAGTCGGGCAGGATGAAGGCAATCGGCTCGTGACCGGCGTTAAAGAGGATCAGGAAGACCTCGTCGTGGATGGGCTGACCTCGCTCGTCCTGCTCGCGCATGACGCGGCCGTTGAGCAGCAACCCGAAGCAGCGCAGTTCGGGGTTGTTCCACAACGCCGGCCCGATCTCCTGCCCGTCAGGACTGAGCCACTCCACATCGTATTCCACCCCGACGGGCGCCAGCGGCCCCTGGAAGAAGTTGCGCCGGCGCAGCAGCGGATGCCGCCGCCGCAGGGCGATCATGCTGCGCGTAAAGGCCAGCAGATGCTCGGCCTCGGGATCGGGTGACCAGTCAACCCACGACAGGCTGTTGTCCTGGCAGTAGGCGTTGTTGTTGCCCTGCTGGGTCCGGCCCCGCTCATCGCCTGCCAGCAGCATCGGCGTGCCCTGCGAGAGCAGCAGGGTCGCCAGAAAGTTGCGCATCTGCCGCAACCGCAACTCGCGGATGGCCGGATCGTCCGTCGGCCCCTCGACGCCGCAGTTCCACGAGTTGTTATGCTCGTCTCCGTCGCGGTTGTCCTCGCCGTTGGCCTCGTTGTGCTTCGTGTTGTAGCTTACCAGGTCCCGCAGGGTGAAGCCGTCGTGCGCGGTCACAAAGTTGATGCTGTGGTAGGGCCGGCGCCCGTTGTGCCGGTACAGATCCATGGAGCCCATGATCCGCGAGGCAAACTCGGCAGCCTGGCCGGCATCCCCTTTCCAGAACTTGCGCACGTTGTCGCGATAGCGGCCGTTCCACTCCGCCCAGGGCGCAGGAAAGCGCCCCACCCAGTAGCCATCGGGGCCGAGATCCCACGGTTCGGCAATCAGTTTGACCTGGCAGAGCACCGGGTCCTGCTTGATCATATCGAAAAAGGCGCTGGGACGGTCGCCCTCGTAGACCCCGCGGACAAGCGTGCGCGCCAGGTCGAAGCGGAAGCCGTCAACATGCATCTCCTGCACCCAGTAGCGCAGGCTGTCCATCACGAGCTGCAACACCCGCGGGTAGGGCGTGTTCAGACTATTGCCGGTGCCGGTGTAGTCGAGGTAGTAGCGCGGGTTGTCGGACACGAGCCGGTAGTAGGCGGCGTTGTCGATCCCCCGAAAGCACAACGTCGGCCCCAACTGATTGCCCTCGGCGGTGTGGTTGTACACCACGTCCAGGATCACCTCGATGCCCGCGGCGTGCAGGTTCTTGACCATCTGCTTGAACTCGTTGACCTGCGCGCCCGGCGCGTTCACGCTGGCGTAGCGCGGATCGGGGGCGAAGTAGCCCAGGCTCTGGTACCCCCAGTAGTTGACCAGACCCTTGTCAATCAGATGCTGATCATCAATAAAATGATGCACCGGCAGCAGTTCGACCGCCGTCACGCCCAACTGTTGCAAATAGGCGATCACCGGCTCGGCGCCCAGCGCGGCGTAGGTGCCCCGAAGTTCGGGCGGCACGTCGGGATGGCAGCGCGTAAAGCCCTTGACGTGCAGTTCATAGATGATCGATTCGTGCAGGGGAGTATTGGGACGTTGCGCATCGCCCCAATCGAAGCGGGGGTCAATCACCACCGAACGCAGGGTGTAGGGGGCGCTGTCGCGCTTGCCAATCGTCAGATCGGTGTAAGGGCTGCCGATGCGGTAGCCATAGAGCGCATTATCCCAGCGCAGGCGTCCGTGGAACGCGCGGGCGTAGGGGTCCATCAGCAATTTGTGGGGATTGAAGCGGTGCCCGTGCGACGGGTTATAGGGGCCATACACCCGATAGCCATACAATTGCCCAGGCCCCAGACCCGGCACGTAGCCATGCCAGACGTCCTCGCTGCGTTCCGGCAGCGCCAGGCGCTCGATTTCGCGCTGGGCGTTCGGGTCATCGAACAGGCACACCTCGACCCGCGTGGCGTGGGCCGAGAAGAGGGCGAAGTTCACCCCCTGTCCATCCCAGGTGGCCCCCAGAGGGTATGGCTTACCGGGCCAGATTGCAGACATGCTCCGCTCCGTTCAAGGGAACTTCTATCATTTCAGCCGTCCATGCGGCTGCGCCGCACACCGACGGGATGAACATAGGTTCTTCTTGGGAGAGCGCAGCCCTCCCAAACCCTCCCGCGGGCGGAGGTGTGGGGAAACCCGTTTTCCCCATACCCCTGCTTGAGGACCAGGCCCTCCCGCGGGCAGGGGCGTGGGGAAACCCGGTTTCCCCACCCCCTCGCCGAGGGCGTATGTTCACGTTAGCCGTCCATGCGGCTGCGCCGCACAACGCCCGATGAACATCGCCTGGGAGCGCGGGCGGCCCGCCCGTGTCGCGTCTCCGCGGGCAAGGTGACTGCCCCCCTCCCCAGCCCTCCCCCCGCTGGGGGGAGGGAGTCCGGCTCCTCCCCCCAGCGGGGGGAGGTTAGGAGGGGGGGCAGCGCCGCATGCGCGTAGGTGAGCAGCTTATGTTCACGTTAGCCGCCCATGCGGCTGCGCCGCACACCAAGGGGATGAAAACAGGCTGTTCCTGGGCGGGCGCCGCCCTCCCACACCTCGGCAGAACTGGCGCGGCGACCCCGCGCTCACGCCGGATATGATACCATAGGCGCCTGGAGGTCACCGGACCATACCGCAATGGAAGCGCGATGCCCCCAATCCGCATCACCTCCTGGAACGTGAACGGCATCCGGTCGGTGGCGCGCAAAGGTCTGCTCGAGTGGCTGGCCCGCTGCGCCGCCGACGTGGTGGCCTTCCAGGAGATCAAGGCCACGCCAGAGCAACTTCCGGACACCCTGCGCGAGCCGCCGGGCTATCACGCCCACTGGCTGCCCGCCGAACGCCCGGGCTACAGCGGCGTGGCCACGCTCACCCGCGTCCGGCCCGAGGAGGTGCGCGCCGGGCTGGGCGATCCGGTCTTCGACCGTGAAGGTCGGGTGCTGATCACACGTTTTCCTGCCTTCACCCTCTACAACGTCTATGTGCCCAGCGGCACCAGCGGCCCGGAGCGGGTGGCCCACAAGCTCGCCTTTACCGAGCGCCTGAGCGCGGTGCTGGGGGCCGAACTAGCCGCCGGCGCGCCCCTGGTCGTGGTTGGCGACCTCAACACCGCCCACGAAGCGATTGACCTGGCCCGCCCGCGCGAGAATCAGCGCACCTCGGGCTTCTTGCCCGAGGAACGGGCCGCGCTCAGCGCCCTGCTGGCGCGCGGGCTGGTGGATAGCTTTCGCTACCTCCATCCCGATACAGTTGCCTACTCATGGTGGACGCCGCGCGCCGGGGCGCGCCAGCGCAACATCGGCTGGCGCATCGACTACGTGCTGGTCTCAACCAGTCTGGCGCCACGGCTGCGCGCCGCGGAGATTCACACCGAGGTTGAAGGTTCGGATCACTGTCCGGTCAGTGTGGTGCTGGAGGTGTGACGGGCCATGGTGATGGGCAATAGGAGAGCACCACGACCACCGTCGCAACAACGTGCATGATGGCCGGTTACGATGCCCATCGGCGGCAGACGCGCCATCGGTTACGCGCATCGCGCCAGGGTCGGGTTCCACGCGGGCAGATGCGAGGTCTGCTCGGGTGGCAGGGATCGATCGGCGATCAGCGCCGCGGCAAGCGCCACGGCCGCCGACACACCGATGCGCTCGGCGAGGGCCTGGGTGGCCAGGCGCGCGGCGAGCGGATCATCCTGCTCGATCGCGAGGAACAGATCGGCGACAAGTTGCGCAGTGAGCGGTACGTGGGACCTCATAACGTCCATCCTTCCTCAACAGCATCCGCTGTTCCTACAGCATACCCGATGGCGCCGCCGATCCGGTCCGGCGCTGGTTGGAGATCTGGCTACGCCGTGTGACGGTTTTTCCACGCGCCATCAGGAGACGGGCGCGGAGGACGATCCCGGCGCCCACAGCGGCAGGCGCACGGTGAAGGTGCTGCCACTCCCCTCCACGCTCTGCGCCTCGACCGTCCCGCCGTGGCTTTCGACAATCTCGCGCACCACGAACAGACCGAAACCCATGCCTCTGATCTGGCGCGCCGCGGCATTGGAGGCCCGGAAGTAACGCTGAAAGAGCCCGGGCAACTCCGCTTCGGGGATACCGATGCCCTCATCGGAGACGCTCAGGAGCGCTTCGTTCTCGTCGCGCCGCACGACAACCCGAATTTCGCCGCCGCCCGGGCTGTACTTCACCGCGTTGTGCAAGAGGTTCTGGACAACCTGTTCCAGCCGTAGTTCGTCACCGGCGACCAGGACCGGCTCATCAGGCAGATCCAGGCTGATCACGTGGCGGATGAGGGTCGGGGTAAGTTCTTCGGCCAACTGGCTGGCAACGCGGCCCAGATCAACCGGGTACCGCGCGCTGATCAGGCGACCGCTCTCCAGACGCGACACGTCGAGCAAGGTGGCGATCAACCGGTTGAGGCGCTGAGCCTGAGCGACGATGATGCGCAGATTGCGGCGATTGATCGCGTCCAGCGCGAAATCCTGCTCGGCGCGGCGCAGGAGCAGTTGCGCGTTCCCCAGCAGCACCGCCAGGGGCGTCTTCAGTTCGTGGGCGGCCGTGGAGATGAAGGAGTCACGCTGTTGCACCGCCGCCTCGGCGGCTGCGCGCGCCTGCCGGATCTCTTCGTAGGAGCGCGCGGCCGCGGTGAGCAGAGCGCAGCGCAGCGCCAACTCTTCGATCACCGCCACCTCTTCGGCGATGTACCGTCGCCCCGCTTCGACCGAAACCACCGTCAGCGCCCCAAGACAGCGCCCGTGGGCGATCAACGGCGCGATCACGCTGGTTGCCGGGCGCAGTTGCTCGGGAAGCTCTCCCGCGTCAGTGGCGAGGAAGAGGGGGGCGTCTCGCAGGGTCCGGCCTTCCGCCACCGCCCGCGCGATGGGGTGCGCTTCGCCGGACGCTGCCAGCCGTCCGGCGCTGAACCAGGTCGCCAGTTGCGCTTCAAGCTGCTGGTCGCGATGGGTCGCCGCGACCAGTCGCAGCCCCTCCCGCTCGTCCTGGAGATGAACCATGCCATAATCGGCCAGATCGGGGAACAGGGTGCGCACCACAGCGCCGAGCACGCCGATATCCGGCGCGGCGGCCAGCAGACGTCCCATGGCGGCCAGCGCGCGCTGGCCGATCTCGGCGCGCTTGCGCTGCGAAATATCGGTGACCACGGTGCCTACGCCGAGCAGATTGCCCTCAACATCACGGACAGGGTAGTAACTCACCAGCGCATACTCGCGCCGCCCAAAGACCAGGGCACTGATCTCCAGATTGACGATCGGTTCGCCGCTGGCCAGCACCGTCTGCCACCAGCGCTCACATTCGGCGCCAAAGTCGCCGAAGATCTCCGCGGGACGGCGCCCGAGGTGCTCTTCGACCGGGCGGCCGTTCATCATCGCCAGGGCGCGGTTCACGCGCACGAAGCGCAGATCGCGATCCGCGAAGGCCAGCCCTATCGGCGCCGAGTCGATGAGCGTATCGAGGAACGCCAGGGCCTCGTTCATCAGGCGCCGGGTCTCGGCCTCGGCGCGCGCCCGTTCTTCGCGTTGCGCCACGAGGCGGGCCTGTTGCGCGGCGCTTTCCTCGAGTGCCTGGCGCTGTTGCGCCAGACCCGCGCGCAGGGCGGCCACTTCGATCGCATTGCGCACCGTCAGCCATACGCGCCTCGGCAGGCTGCCGCGCACCACATAGTCGTGCGCCCCGCGCCGGAGCGCTTCGCAGAGGATCGGCGAGCGCTCCTGATCAACCAGCAGCACAACCGCGGGCACCGGGGGCGCCATGGTCTGGAAGGCGCCCGCCAGCGCCACCCAATCCGTGTCAGGGAGTGTATCGCTGATAACCACGCAATCGGGTCGCAGATCGCGGCACTGCTCCAGGGCCTGATCGCTGCGTTCCAGGAGCGCAACGGTATACGCCTGATCCGGATCATCAGCCAGATCCCGCTGGAGCGATTCGCTATCGGCCACGCTGTCGCTAACGAGGAGTACGATGCGCGGTCGAGAGGCTGTCATAGTTCACCTGCCGGTTTTACCCCGGATGGGGAGACATGGCAACCCGCGGGGATGCGGGCATGCCGCCACATCGTGGTGGCCGGCAACCCCTATGGCGCCGGTCCGTCCGTGTCGTTGATGGTCTTTGAGAAATTCATCCGCTCTGCCGGGCTGGCCGTGGGGCTGAAGCCCTCGGCTACGGAATGCGAAGCCCGCCTGCGCGGGCTAGAGCGGATTATGTATTCAAAGACCATCAACGACGTCGTGGTCACGAGCACACAGGCACGGCCTTCCTGGGAGGTCAAAAGAAGCCCGTCGCTCCGGCGCGCCCGCAGGCGCCTGCCCGGTGGTGACGAGCTCCCTATCGCTGTACGAACCGAACGCCATTCAATCCGGCTCTTCGCTCGCTTTCCCTGAGGTGACCATCGTTCGCCGCGTTCAGCCCCCCTCCCGGCCTCCCCCCGCTGGGGGGAGGAGCCGGGTTCCCTCCCCGAGCGGGGGAGGGTCAGGGCGGGGGCCGTCACCGTGCCCGCGGAGCCGCGCCGCGGGCGGGCCGCCCGCGCTCCCGGGCCGTTTGCATCGGGCGTTGTGCGCCTTGCGCATAACCGTCTCACGTGAACATAGGCTGCTGGATCAGGGGTGTGGGGAAACCCGGGTTTCCCCATCCCCTCACCTGGTGGGAGGGTCTGGGAGGGCGTAGCCCTCCCAGGAACAACCTAACGTGAACATACGCCCTCGGCGAGGAGGGTGGGGAAACCGGGTTTCCCCACGCCCCCGCCCGCGGGAGGACCTGGCTCTCACGCAGGGGCATGGGGAAACCGGGTTTCCCCATGCCCCCACCCGCGGGAGGGTTTGGGAGGGCGCAGCCCTCCCAAGAATAACCTTCTTTTCATTGCGGCGTTGTGCGGCGGAGCCGCATGGACGGCTGAGGTGAAAATACCCCCCCTATGGGAGGGTTGGGGAGGGCGCAGCCCTCACGCAGGGGGAAGGGGAAACCGGGTTTCCCCTTCCCCTCACCCGATGGGAGGGTTTGGGAGGGCTGCGCCCTCCCAAGATATCTATCCCATTGCGCAGGCGGGCCGGAGGCCCGCGCACCCGGGCCGGCGCCCATGCTTCCCCGCGGAAGGTTGCGGGGAAGCCATGCCTCCCCGCGCCCCTCCTATCGGGAACAGAGGAGTGAACCATGGCTTACCCCGGACGATCCTGACCTGCCACAGGCAAGGTAAAGTGAAAGGTGCTGCCTTGACCAGGAACGCTCTCGACCCAGATCCGCCCGCCATGGGTCTCAACCACGAGTTTGCAGAAGGTCAGGCCCAGACCGCTGCCCTTGTGGCGCTGGTTACCGGCCTGCCCAAACTTGGCAAAAATGGTTTCCAGGTCGGTTTCTTTGATCCCAATTCCATGGTCCTTAACGCTAAAGCGCACCTGTGACGGTCCATGGGGGCCGACGCTGAGCAGCACACGCCCGCCGAAGGGGCTATATTTTACCGCATTATCGAGAAGATTTTGCAGCACACGCAACACCAGATCGGCATCGGCGCACACCAGGGGCGTGGCGGGTTCGCACACGGTCTCGATGGTGATGCGTTTATCCTGAGCGATCAGGCTGACAGTTTCCAGGGCGCGTTGCACCAGCGGAACGACCTCGATGTCGGACAACTCGACCGGCATGGCTCCGTCTTCGAGCCTGCTGATATCCAGCAGCATACTGATCAAGTTGAGCAGGTTCTGCGCGCTGGCAAAGCAGATCGCCAGGATCTCGCGTTGTTTTTCGGGAACATCGCCGACCACGCCCCGGAGGATCATATCGATCGAGGTGATAATGCTGGTAAGGGGACTGCGCAGGTCGTGAATCATCATGCTGGCAAGATCCTGGCGCAGGCGTTCGGCCGCTTTTGCGGCGGTAATATCGCGCACGGTCAACAGGATCGGCCAGCCTGAAGCGGTCGCTTCGCGGCGCTCCGGCTGTCCCTCGTGGGTCACGCGCAGCACCGACCACTCCAGCGACCGGGCGCCCGGACCGATGCCGTTGAACTGGCCCGACACAAAGCTGTCGCGCCCGCCGGCCACGGCAGCGATGCCGTCGGCGAGCAACGCGGACTCGTGGGGGGGAAACAACTCGGCCGCCTGCCACTGCTCCAGAACCCCGGTGATCGGCATCCCCATCAGATGAGCCGGCGCGGAGGGCCACTTCTCGACGGCCGCCAGATGGAAGAACGCGCCATTGACCACTGCCACCTGACCGGTTTCGTTCACCAGGAGCATACCCTCACGGGTCGAGGCCATAATCGAGGCCAGTTGATCGTGCCCGCGGCGCACCTGGGCCAGCAAGTGCAACCCATCAATCGCCGACGCGGCCTGGCTAGCGAACAGCGCCAGGCTTTCGACATCGCCCGTATCGGGCAGGCTGGCCTCGAAGCCCACGCAGATGGCGCCGAGCGTGGTCCCCGCGCCACGCAGGGGCACGGCCAGTATGCCCGGCTGCCCCGGCGCCGGCAGGCGGCTGAGGGGGCGGCGCGCCAGGCTGGCCTGCCGCGCCAGGTCTTCCACCTCGGCCTCGACGGCACACGGCGCTCCGGTATGGAAGGCCCGTTCCAGCGCTGGCCCTGCCGGATGACGCAGAAAGACCGTCGCCCAGCGCGCGCCGCTCATCTCCTGCATGCCGCTGGCGGTGAGGGCGAGGATCTGCTGGGGCGAGCGCAGGCTGGTGCTCACGGCGCGCGCGAACGCGTTGAGCGCCATCATGCGGCTCAGACTGTGCTGTTGCGCCGCGTACAGATAGGCGTTCTCGATAGCCGACGCGGCCTGGTTGGCCAGGATCTCCAGGATCTGCACCTGCTCGGCGCTGGGACGCAGACCATCCTCAGGATCGCCAAGAGCCAGCAAGCCGAGCAACTCGCTACGGCTGTTCCGCAGCAGGCAGACCAGCGCATCGCCATGCCGCCAGATCTCGCGGCGCCCCGTCTCCAGGGCAGGCGCAACGGCGCTCACCGGCGTTTCGGGGCGCCACAGCCCGATCTCGGCGCCGGACCCGTTCTCGATCAAATAGATAAGACTGCCGCGCGCGTGTTCCGAGCGCAGGAGCCGACTGAACTGCGCCAGGGAAACCGGCGCCGCCGGCACCGGGGCGCCGCCGGCGCCCGCAGCGAACCGCAATGCCGGCTCGGAGGTGCGCTGCTGCTGCACCAGGGCCACGCTCACCCGCCGAAAGCCGGAACTGGCGCTCACAATCTCGGCAATCTGGTCGGCCAGCACATCCACCTGCTGCTCCACCCGGAGCATGTTCGAGGCGCGCAGAATGGCCCGCAGGCGTTCATTGCTGCGATCCAACTCCTGGGCGCGCCGGGCGAGGGCGCGGTCAACCGAGGCGAAACGCCGCGCATTCTCCAGCGCGATCATCGCCTGATCGGCCAGCGCCTCCAGCAGGGCGCGATCGTCCTCGACAAACGGCGCGTTGTCGTGGCGATTGAGCACCTCGATCACGCCCTTGACCCCATCAATGCCGCGCAGCGGCACGGCCAGGATCGAACGGGTCTGAAAACCACTATCGCCATCCATATCCTGGTAAAACCGGCCGTCGCTCTGGGTGTCGTTGACGATGGTAGGCTGTCCACTCCTGACCACGTAGCCGGCCACTCCCTTGCCCGCAGGCAGGCGGTGCCCCAGGAGCCGGTGCCCGGCGGGACCCGCCGCGTAGCGAAACTCGAGTTCTCCGGTTTGTTCGTCAAGCAGCAACAGGCTGCTCTCTTCGGCATTGAGCAAGACCGGCGCCTGTTCGACAATCAAGGCGATCACCCGCTCCGGGTCGAGACTCGACGTCAGGCGGCGCGTAATCTGGTTCAGGGCCTGGCGTTGCCGAACCTCCTCAAGCGCGCGTTCGTGGCGCAGGGCCACCTGGATGATCCCCGCGGCCTCGTCAGCCAGCCAGTGCAACAACTCCCGATCATCGGGGGCGAGGCACAACTCGGGGCGGTCGCTAAACACCACCAGGGCGCCCAGCACGGCGCCGCGGTCACGCAACGGCAGGGCGTGCCAGGCATACGACGGCGGCAGACCCGGATGGATCACCGGGGTGACCTCCAGTTCGTCGCACGCCCGCAGGTAATTGTCGGTCTCGATGGCCTGGCCGGTCTCGATGGCCCTGCTGCTGAGGCCGGCCTCGATGCGCCAGAACAGCCGCGGGCGTTCGGCGCGGGCGGGGGTGAGCAGATAGCGCATCTCGACCCACTCGTTCCCGCGGTAGCGCAAAGCCCAGTACACCACTGGCATCCCGCATACCTGCTGAACCAGGGTCGTCAGATCCGCCAGGAGCGCATCGGTATCCGCCTCGCCGCGCAGCAGATGCAGCCGCTCACGCAGGGCGGCCTGCCGTCGGGCCAGCGCCGCGCTCCGCCCGGCCCGCAGAGCCAGGCAACTGGAGGCGAGCATGGCCGCGAACAGGTTGAGCCATTGCTCCCGCTCGGGGCTGAGGTAGGCGGGTCGCACGATCAATCGGCCAATAACCTGGCCGGCGGCCCGCAGGGGCAGCGACACCTCCACGCGCTGTTCGTCGGATCCGGTCAGGTCGTGGTGGGCGCGCGCCAGCAACGTATCGTGGGTATCGGCGCTTCCCGCAACCTCGGCCCAGATCAGGGTGCTGGCGGCGTCAGGAAAGGCCTCGGCCAGCAACGTATCCGCCCGCTGCGCAAGATCAGCCAGATCCGTGGCATGGGTTAACTCTACCAGCCGGGCGGCGTTGAGGGGGGCATAGTCGGTTGTCGCTGCGGGGATCTGATTCATTGGACGGCTACGATTATCTGGCGGAGGTTGATTACCTAATTTTAACTCATTCTTTTTACCGCGTCTATATGAGTAAATCCTGAAATCCGACAAT
>DAOTYR010000190.1:0-3325 GCA_034434655.1 Chloroflexaceae bacterium | reverse complement strand
CTCCCCGAACGGGCCGATACGCTGGAAGAGACGCTGGGGTCCTTTCTCCGGCGGCGCGCGCAGCCGGCCCTGGCGCCCGAGCGCCCACCTGCGGATGATCCTCTGGTGCGCAAGCGCCTGCGCGATCTGGGGTACCTTGAGTAACAGGACGTACCCGGTGGAGGGCTGTGGGGAGGTATCGCCTCCTCGCATACCTCCTTTGTGCCGTGGGGCTGATGGTCTTTGAGCAATTCATCCGGTTTTGAACCATGCCTTAAAGATCATCAGCCCCACGGCCAGGCCGACATACATCGGATGAATGTCTCAATCACCATCAGCCCCCCTCCCAACCTCCCCCCGCTGGGGGGAGGAGTCGCACTCCCGCCCCTGGTGGGGGCGGACTGGAGAGAGGGGATGGTTGAAACGTATTGGATGGAGACATGCTGCCGCGGACGGCGGGGGCGAGAAGGCGCGCAGTCTCCCCGCGCCCTGCCCATGGTAATATGTCTGAGTTCTTGATACCGGAGCATCCCTCATGTACCCACCGGTCGATCCAATGCTGATCCAGATCGGCCCGCTGGCCATACGCTGGTACGGCGTGCTGATGATCGCCGGGATCTTCGCCGCGACCGCCGTGGCTGCGCGCTATGTGGCCTGGAAGGGCGAAAACCCGGATCATGTCTGGGATATGCTCCTCTGGGTGCTGATCCCCGGCCTGATCGGGGCGCGCCTGTACTACGTGTTTATTCAATCCCCCCGCGGGCCGTCTGGCCTCGAACGCTACCTGGCCGATCCCTGGGCGATTGTGCGGGTCTGGGAAGGCGGGTTGCACATCTTCGGCGGCTTTCTCTTCGGCGCGGCGGCGCTGCTGATCTACGCGCGGGCGCGCCGGCTGAACCTGCCGGTCTACCTCGACGGCGCCGGCCTCGGCTTGCCCCTGGGGCAGGCCATCGCCCGCAACGCCAATTTCATCAACCAGGAGTTGTATGGCCCTCCCACGACCCTGCCCTGGGGCCTGCGCATCGACTCGCAACATCGGATTCCACCGTATAACGACCTGAACACCTATCCAGAGAGCGCGCGCTTCCACCCCCTCTTTCTCTACGAATCCCTCTGGAACCTGGTCGGCTTCGCCCTCTTGCTGGGGATCGCGCGGCGCTTCGCCGATCGCCTCAAGCCTGGTGATCTGGCGCTGCTCTATCTGATCTGGTATCCTCTGGGGCGCTTCTTTATCGAGTTTCTGCGTACCGATTCCTGGTTCTTCCCCGGCACGCCCTTCAACGTGGTACACGTGCTCTCCGCCCTGGCCATGCTGCTGGCCGGCGGGTTCCTGGTCTATCGCCACCGGGCCGCTCGCTCCGAAGAAGCGTCCGGGCGCGCCAGCGTGTCGTCATGAAACGCCCTCTGATTGTTACAGGACTTAGGCAGTGGAGGGGGGCGGGGAGGCGAAGCCTCCCCGCACGCCCCTTTTCCCGCCCGCGGCGGCCAGGCGACCTGGCGAAATGCTCGCAGCGCTCCCGCCGCGGGCGGGCAACAACCGGTTTGTGGAGGGCCTGTGGCCTTCCATCTCTCTCCGCCGGAGGGCGACTGCGTAACTCCTGGATTTTTACACCTCTACACCTCTTCACACCACGAGTTCACCTATGCCAGTGCCCCGTCTGCTGATCATTGGCCTGGACTGCGCCGAACCCGCGCTGGTGGAACGCTGGCGCGGCGATCTGCCCCATCTCAACGCCCTGATGGAGCGTGGCGTGTCGGGTCGTCTGGAGAGTTGCGTGCCGGCGATCACCGTTCCGGCCTGGAGTTGCATGCTCAGCGGGCGCGATCCGGGCGAACTGGGAATCTACGGCTTTCGCAACCGCGCCGATCGCGGCTACGGGTCCCTGGTGGTGGCCGACGGACGCGCCGTGCGCCTGCCACGCCTGTGGGATTACCTGGGCGCCGCCGGCTGGCGCGTCGCCGTCATCGGCGTTCCCGGCACCTATCCACCCCCCGCGGTGAACGGCGTCGCCGTCAGTTGCTTCCTGGCCCCTTCTATCGCTGGCGCCTACACCCATCCGCCCGAACTGGCGCGGCGCATCGCTGCATGGCTGGAGCGGCCTTATCTGCTCGATGTGCCCGATTTTCGATCCGAAGACAAAACACGCATCCTCACCGATATCTACGCCCTCTGCGACCAGCGCTTCACCCTCGCGCAGCGACTGTTGGCCGAGGAGCAACCCGATCTGTTGATGCTGGTGGATATGGGTACTGACCGCATGCATCACGCCTTCTGGAAGCACATGGATCCTGCCCACCCCGGCTTCGTGCCCGATTCGCCCTTCCACGACGCCATCTTTGACTACTACCGGCACGTGGACGGGCGCATCGGCGATCTGCTCGCTGCCTGCGATGCCGCTACCGCCGTGCTGGTGGTCTCGGATCATGGCGCGCGCCCGTTGATGGGCGGTTTTCGCCTCAACCAGTGGCTCCTCGAACAGGGCTACCTCGTCCTGCGCGAGCAACCCGCCACCCCCATCGCCCTCGACCGCGCCGCGGTGGACTGGGCGCGCACGCGCGCCTGGGGCGCCGGGGGCTACTACGGGCGGATCTTCCTCAACGTGCGCGGGCGCGAGCCCGAGGGATGCATCGCCCCCGCCGGGTACGAAGCCGAACGGGCCGCCCTGGCCGCGGCGCTCACCGCCCTGGCCGGTCCCGACGGCGCGCCGCTCGGCAACCGGGTCTTCACCCCCCAGCAACTGTACCGCAAGGTGCGCGGCGTCGCGCCCGACCTGCTGCTCTACGTCGGCGATCTGGCCTGGCGGGCCATCGGCACGGTCGGCGGCGTGGGGCTGTTCAGCCGGGAAAATGACACCGGCCCCGATGATGCCAACCACGCCCAGCACGGCCTGTTCGTCTTCTACGACCCCGCCCGCCCCGGCGCCGGGCAGAGGCTTGAAGGGGTGACCATCTACGACGTGCTGCCGACGCTGCTGGCGCGCTATGCCATCGCCGCCCCGGCCGATCTGCGCGGGCGCGCCGTGGCCTGGTGAACTGTGTCGAGGTGTGGAGGTGTGGAGGTGTGGAGGTGTGGAACTGGTGATGAAAACAAGGTTGTTCTTGAGAGGGCTTTGCCCTCTCGCCCCCCGTGGGCGCGCATAGGCGCGGGCGCCGGGCGCGTGGGTGCTACGCCCGCCCACACCCGCCGTCCCAAACCCTCCCAGGGGCCGGGGCCCGGGTGCGCGGGCCTCCGGCCCGCGTCCGCTGAGGTATGGGGAAACCGGGTTTCCCCATCCCCCTTGCCGAGAGCCTATTTTCACGTTAGGAGACCCTATGTCCCTCATCTCTCCCTACGGCGGAACGCTGA
>DAOTYR010000189.1:0-7330 GCA_034434655.1 Chloroflexaceae bacterium | reverse complement strand
CTCCTGCCGGTTGTTACGGTTCACGCGATCCCGCCGCGGCGCTGCCATCGCGCGCGGGGTCGGTTGCCGGCGCGGGACGCCGGGCCAGGGGGTACCAGAAGGAGACAACGAAGCCCACGAAAATGTGCTGCACATTGATGAGCAAAAAGAGCGCCGAGAGCGCCAGGGCCTGCTCGGTCTGGTACCCGTACGGCAGGAGCACGGCGATCAGCGCCGCGTCGCGCACGCCTACGCCGGCAATCGAGATCGGCAGGACCTGGAGCACGGCGATCAGCGCCGAAACGCCCACGACCACCGGCAAAGGCACGCGATCGAGGCTCAGGGCCAGGAAGAGCAGCCAGAGGCGCAGGAAGGTGAAGGCCGCCGAGCCGAGGGAGAGCAGCGTTAGCTCGACGATCAAGGCCGGGCGCAGGTGCAGGCCGTGGAGCTGGCTGTTCCAGCGACTCAGGGTGGCGGTGAAGCCCGGGGCGAAGCGGGGCAGCGCGACCATCAGCATCCATGTCCGTGGCCCCCGCGCAACCAGCACCACCGTCAGCGCCGTCAGGCCCAGGGCCATGGCCAGCACCAGCGCGGTCTGCAATTCGCGGCTGGGGAGCAGGCGGCCCAGGGCGAAGATGCCCAGCGTGCCGAACGCGGCCATCACCAGCAGGTCGAAGAGACGATCGAGCACCACGCTCAGCATGGCCGGGGCCAGCGGCTGCCCCCGCTCGTGCAGGTAGAGGCCCTTGAGCAGGTCGCCGGCCTGGCCGGGGGTGGTGGCGCCATAGAACAGCCCGACGGTGTAGAGCCCGCAGGCGGTACGGAAGTTGAGGTGCAGCCCCATTTCCCGCATCAAGCGCAGCCAGCGCCGGGACTTGATCAGCACGAAGGGCGGCATGAGCAGGAGCGAGAGGGCGATCGGCCATGCCCGGGCGGTACGCAGGCTCTCCCACAGGTGCTCAAGGTTGGCGTTGGCAAGGAAGAGGATGAGCAGCGCGGGGCCGAGCAGCCGCAGCAGGAGGGGGAGATACTTGTTCATGCGCTCACTCGCGCCGCTGGAACCGCAGTGCGGCGATCTGTTCGGCGAGCAGGCCGAACATGAAGACGATAATGCCGCCAACGAACAGGGCAGCCGTTGCGTTGGGGATCTTGAGCCAGACGCCGTTGACCGCCACGCTGGCAATGTAGGCCAGCAGACTTAAAAAGAACATGCCCAGCGCAATCGGAAAGTAGACCCGTAGGGGCGCGAACAGGGAGATGATCCGCAGGATGATCAGCCCGAACCGGACCCCGTTCTTCAAGAGTTTCTGACTGCTTCGCCCGCCCTGGCGCCGCTGGCCCTCGATGCTCACGAAGCCCACGCAGTAGCCGGCCTTGAGCAGGCTCAGGGTGCTGGTGGTCGGGTAGGAGTAACGGTTGGGGAGCAGGTGCAGGAACTCCATAATCACCTCGCGGCGCATGGCCCGGTAGCCGCTGGTCAGGTCGCGCACCTCGGCTTCGACCAGGTAGGCCCCGAGGGCGTCCAGCGCGCGGTTGCCGAGGCGGCGCGCCAGGGTGTCGCCCTGGGTCTCGCGGGTGCGCGCGCCGACGACCATATCGTAGCCGGCGGCGATGCCACCGAGCAGATCGGGGATGTAGCGCGGGTCCATCTGGCCGTCGGCGTCCATCAGCAGGACCACCTCGCCGCTGGCGCGACGGATGCCGGTCTTGACGGCGGCGCCGTTGCCCCGATTGGTGGGATGCCGCTCGACGCGCGCCCCGGCGGCCAGCGCCGCGGCGGCGGTCCCGTCCTGGGAGGCGTCGTCCACCACCAGGATCTCGGCGTCGGGCAGGGCAGCGCGGACGCGCTGCACCACAGCGCCGATGTTGTGGGCCTCGTTGAAGGCGGGGATCACGACGCTGACGCTGAAAGGGTAGGTTCGCGGCGCCTCGGGCCGGGTGCTTGCCTCTGGGATGGCCAGGCTCATGGCTGTTCCTGCGCGGCGGGCGTGAGCGCCGGTTGCTCCACGGCCACGTCGCTGATCATCACGCTGAGCATACGCGCGTCGCCGCTGGCGCGGTTGATCTGCACCGGAATGAAGGTCGGCGCCGCCAGCCGGATCTCCAACTGGCTGGCGTGGCGCAGGCTGGCGGGCACGGCCACGCGGTAGACGCGCCACTCGCCGCCGCGCGCCGGCAGGGTCATGCGCTCCTCGCCGATCATCAGGCTCAGGGGCGTATCGCCGGGCAGGCCGCCCGCCATGCGCAGCCGCAGCACCGCGCCCTCGGCCAGCGGTTCGGGTAGGGGCAGGCGAATGATGCCCCGGTTTTGCAGCCAGCGGTAGGTGCGTGGCGCGCCTGCGCCTGCGGGCAACGCCTCGCCGAAGGAGAAGCCGTCGAGGTAGCCGAAGTCCAGCCCATTCCCCAGGCGCAGGGCGGTGAGCGGGGCGGGGCGCAGCCATTCCATGGCCAGTTTCTGCACATCCTCGCCGGCGCGCACCTCGGCGTCTTCAAAGAACAAACGCGCCAGGTCGTGATTACCCTGGGCCCGCGCCAGCGCCCCGCGCACCACGTCGCCGCGGTGGGTATGGCGCGTGCCGAGGACCTCCCAGCCCCGATCGTAGTCGCCCAGTTCCAGGTAGAGCAGCGCCAGTTCGGCGCGCCCATCAACGAAGTCGGGGTCGGCGGCGAGCATCCGCTCGTAGGCGGCGATCGCGCCGGGGTAGTCGCCCTGGCGATAGGCGTTCAGGGCGGCGGCACGATGCCACTCGCGCTGCGCCCCCGCGGCGATGATCCGCGGGTAGTCGCGATAGCTGAAGACCAGGTACAGGAAGGCCGCGCAGAGGAGCAGGCCCGCCAGGCCCCACGGCGAGCGCAGGTAGGCGCGGGCCGCAACGCGCGCTGCCGGCCCGTCGCGTCGCCGAAGGGCCAGCCAGTTCCACAGCGCCCCCAGTGTCGCCGCGCCGTAGAGGGCCATGAACAGCCAGATCGGCAGCAGGTAGCGCGGCTCGACGTGGATGAGCATCACCGTCAGACACGAGTAGGCGATCCAGCCCAGCGCCAGCAGCCGGAAGCCGCCCTCATGCGGGCGCGCGGCCAGGGCAAACACGCTCGCCGCGCTGAAGATCAGCCAGAGTGCGTCCCCCAGGGCGCCGATGATCCACACCTCGCGCAGCGGGCGGGTGAAGAAACTGACCTTGACGAAGTAATCCTCGATGAACTGCGCCTTCCAGATGTGTTGAAAATGGGGCCAGAAATTGCGCGTGAGCCGCCAGGGCTCTTCGTTCAGAATGCGCCGGATATCAGCGCTCACGAAGGCCTGGCGCTCCTCCTGGGGAATGGCGGCCAGGATGGCCTTGGCCTCGCCTTCGCCCCGGCCCGCGTTCACCGCGTCGCTCATCGCCATCCACAGGTTCACCGGACCCAGGGTGTCGATGATGATCAAGCGGTTGTAGGTGACATAGTTCCGCGCCGTCCACGGCGCGATGATCGCCGCGAAGGGCAGCAGAAAGATCGCCGCGGCGACCACGAAGCGCCCCGGCCAGGACCGCAGCCGTGCCGCGCGTGCGCCGGGCGGGCGCCGGTCGCCGGGCGCGGTTTCCCACAGCAGGAACCCCAGCGCAAAGACCGCGGCGTAGAGCGCCGGCGAGCGCGCCAGGGCCGCCACCGCCAGCGTCGCGCCCGCCCCGGCCAGCCAGAGCCGGCGCCGGCTGTCGCGCCAGCGCACCAGCGCCCAGCAACTCAACACCAGGGCAAAGAAGAAGAGCGGTTCGCTCAGGATCAGCGCCGGCAGTTCCACCAGCGGAAACCAGACCGCCAGCAGCGTGGCGAAGATCAGCCCCGCCTGCCGGCTGAACAGGCGCCGGGCCAGGTCGTAGCCTACAGGAACGAGGAGCAGCGAGAGGGCCACGTGCACGCCGCGGATCATGGCGATGCCCAGGGGCGGATCGCCCAGGATCATCGCCGTCTTCAGCATCGCGGCGAAGAAAAAGACATGTCCGGGCGGCCGGATGAGCCATGAGTTGTCCAGGTATTCGCCGGTGGCGGCCAGGCGGAGCGCCCGCTGGTAGTAGTCGCCGTCATCGGCCGCCGAGAAGCGCGGATCGATATCGTTGACGGCGATGAACCAGAGCCGCAGTCCCAGTCCCAGCAGAACCAGCGCCGCCAGGTACACCGCCGTGGCCGAAACGCGCGGCAACGCCACCGCTCTGCCGCGGGTCGCTCCGCGTACCTTGCCCCTGGAGGTTGTTGCGCGTGCCGTGTGCATGCCCTTACTTCGACGTTCCCTGCGGGCCAGGGCGTGAGGCAACCCGGGTTCCCCGCACCTCTTCACCTGGCAGCGAGATGCCGGTCCGCACGTTCCTCCGCCGCGCTGCGCTCGGCGGCTGGGGGAAGGGTGCGGACCGGGCCACCCTTCAATCTCCCGCCCCCGTTCCCAGACGGTACAGCCCATAGCGCCCGCTGGCGCTCACCCGCGCTGCGGTCGGGTCGGCCAGCGGCGGAGGCCCCGCCGTCTCGTCCCAGAGCAAGTAGCGCGCCCCCGCGGCGTATAGCGCGGCGAGATCCTCCGCGCCTATCGCTGCCCCGGCCACGACGCGCGGAGGCCAGTCAACCACACGATGGGCGATGGCCGAGTACTTGGCCAGGGGCAGCCGATCTGACACCCGCGCGGCGATTAGCTCGCCGGGGGCGGTTGCGGCCTGAACCATGCGGATCGCCGCGACCTCCTCGGCGGGTTGCTGCGCCAGGACGTAGCGCGCCCCGTTTGCGTAACCGCCCCATAGTACCACAACCAGCGCCAGGCTCGCGCCGAGCAGCAACCGCCCCCCGCGCGCCAGGCGCCACAGGCTCCAGCCGGCCGCGGCGGCGTAGATCGGCGCGAGCGGTAGAAAGAAGCGTTGCAGGCTGAAAGCCGTACTGACCAGCGCGACGTAGCCGGCCATGAGCAGCAGCAGCGCCGCGGGCGCCCGCAGATCCTGCCCGCTTCGACGGATCAGCAGCAGCAGCCAGCCCAGCAGCCCCCCCACGGCGAGCCAGTTGGCCGGCCAGCCGAGCAGGCGCAGTTGCCAGGCGCGCCCGAACTCGCTGATGTCTTCCGCGCCGCTGCCGGTGTAGCCGATCACATTGCGCCACCAGTTCTCCAGAAAGCGCGCCGGGTCGCGCAGCGCCACCTCGGCCAGCCCGATGTCGTTGGGCGCTTCCTCCCAGCGTCCCCAGTCGGTGTTACCGTACACCGCCAGCCAGATGTTCTTGGCCTGTTGATTGTAGAGCGGGTTGCCGGTCGCCATAGTGTTGACGATCAGTTGCGGCAGCATCGCGGCGAGCATCGCCCCGGCGAAGATCGCCGCCAGCCTGCCGGGGCGTGATCGGGCCGCCAGCAGCAGCGCGATGGCGCCCCAGGGCAGCAGGATCAGCCCGGGATGGCGCATCAAGAAGGCCAATCCCCCGCCGAGACCGGCGATGGCGGCGAGCCACAGCGCCCCCCGTCCCTCCGGGTTGTCCGCCGTCTGGCCTGGTTCAGGGTTGGCGATGCCGGCGTTGTCGCATTGTCGCCAGGTCGCATTGGGACGCCAGGTACGGCCAGCGAATATCCCGTGTCGAGCCTCCGAAACGGGATGGGACTGGCTTGCTCCAGTCCTGAGCGCGGCGGCCAGGGCGGCCACGCTCAGGGTCACGCAGGCGGCAAAGGGCATGTCGCTGCCCACATACAGGCCGTACCGCGCCACCAGGCCGTTCAGCGCCAGGGCCAGCAGGGCCAGCAAGGCCGGGCCGGGCGGCAGCATCACCCGGGCGAGCCAGTACCCCGCGCCGAGCAGCGCCGCCCCGCTCAGCGCCGCCAGGAAGCGGCCCGCCAGAAAGGCGTTGCCCTCGAACAACGGCCGCGCCAGCCAGAGCAACAGCGGGTACCCCAGGTTGTAGAACCCGTCGGCGCGGAACACGCCGGCCAGCGTATCGCGGGTGGCAAAGACGCGAAAATCGTTCTCCACGCCGGGCCGGGAGAGGGTCACATGCTGCTGCGCGAGGACCAGGGTCGCCGCGGTCCACAGACCGATCACGGCGATGGGGGCCACGACGCTGACGAGCCGCGGCCAGCGTGCCGCCAGGGCCGGCCCGTCGCGCAGGGCCAGCAACCCGCCGAGGGCGAGCGCGGTGAGTGGCGGCAGCGCGCGCAGCGGATAGGGGTAGAGCGGCGGCTGGAGCCGGTAGAGCAGCAGCCAGGCCAGGCCGTAGACCAGCAGGGCGGCGGCGGGAGCGAACCGGCCCGCTGCGAACGACTGTTCGCTCCTACCCGCCCGTGGCGCGTTGCCGCCGGCGCGAAGCAGCGACCACAGCAGCGCGCCCACCGCGGCGGCGTAAGCGACCTGGGCGGGGTAGGGCACGATCAAGCCCGGTCCGACGCGATAGACCGCCCGATCAACCAGCACGCCCGCCTCGCGCCCATCGGCGAGGCGGGTCGTATCGGCGCGGATCTCGATGAAGAAGTCGGTGGCCTTGCGCCAGCCGCCGCGGATGGAGACCTGACGTTCCTCCCACGCGCCACTGGCCTGGAAACGCTCGAGTTCCGTAACTCCATTGAGCAGCAGGGTGACCTGAGGGGGGGGGCCGCTCGCGCGCCAGCCGCGCAAACGCAGGCTGACCTCGCCGGGCAGGCCGGCCTGGGGAAAGATCAGGGCCGCCGAGGCCCCGCTCCAGCGGGCCCCGCCCTCGGCGCCCTCCAGGTACGGGCGCGGCCCGCCGGGATCGCCGGGCCGCTCGGCGTCGAAAAAGCCCTGGGTGTAGGCCGCGTCAAAGCCGCCGACATTGACCACGTGGGTGGCCGGGATCTGCGAGAGCAGCATAATCAGGAGCGCGCCGAGCGCGGCCCAGGTCAGGGCCGGAACGAAGCGCGCCGGCGCCCGGGCCGGGAGCGAGCGTCTGATCTGAAGGGCGTGTTTCAAGCGCGGTTCCATGCCAGGGGATGGGGAAACCGGGTTTCCCCACACCCCCGCCCGCGGGAGGGTCTGGGAGGGCGTAGCCCTCCCAGGAGAACCCTGTTATCCCCTTACGGATGCGGGCCGGAGGCCCGCGCACCCGGGCCCCGACCTACGGGAGGGTCTGGGAGGGCATAGCCCTCCCAGGAACAATCGTATGTTCATCCCGCCGGTGTGCGGCGGAGCCGCATAGATGGCTAGCGTGAACATAGGCTGCTCACCTACGCACATGCGGCGCTGACCCCCTCCTAACCTCCCCCCAGCGGGGGGAGGAGCCGGACTCCCTCCCCCAGCCGGGGAGGGCTGGGGAGGGGGCCGTCACCTTCGTTGCAACGGATTGCCGCTCAAGCAGGGATATGGGGCAATCGGGTTTCCCCATACCTCCACCCGGTGGGAGGGTG
>DAOTYR010000188.1:0-5193 GCA_034434655.1 Chloroflexaceae bacterium | reverse complement strand
GTGGTCGGCGCGGCTGTGCCGGGCTCCGGCGTGGCGGGGGGCGCGGTGGTCGGCGCGGCTGTGCCGGGCTCCGGCGTGGCGGGGGGCGCGGTGGTCGGCGCGGCTGTGCCGGGCTCCGGCGTGGCGGGGGGCGCGGGCGCTGGAGGGTCGCTGGCTGGTGGCGGCAGCGTCGCCGTTGGCGCGCCGGTCGGCTGGGGCGCCGCCGTTGGCGCGCCGGTCGGCTGGGGCGCCGCCGTTGGTTCCAGCGGTGGGGTGCCGGTTGGCGTCGGCGCGAGCGTTGGCGTCGGCGCCGCGCTGGCGGTGGCAGTAGGCGACGCCAGTTCCTCGGCTCGTTTGATCCCCGCTCCGCTCAACCGCGCCGCATTAGGGGTTACGCCGCCGCCGCACGGACCAATCTGGACTGGGGCGCTGTTCGTGACCGGCGGGGAGGCCACGCCGTTGACCGTCACCGTGTAGCTCGGATTAGGAATGGTCCGGCATTGGGGCGGATTGCCGAGCGCGAGAATGATGTTTACAGTAATGGTAATGCTTCCGCCCGGTGGCAGGACGCCATTCCAGGTGAGTGTCCGGGCGCCGGCGTTGTACACAACTGTGGCCGGGATGACCACGGGTGTGCCAAAGATGTCGTCTGGCAACTGATCTACAAATTGTACCGTCGCCGTCTGCGCTGATCGATTCTCGATGACAATTGTCCAGGTCAGGCCGTCGTAATCGGGCATCGGTTCAGCGGGTTGCGCCTGCACGCCTGTTTTACCGACCGTCACGGGACTATCCGGTGTTGGTGTAGGTGTGCCGGTGGCGGTGGGTGTATTGGTGGCCGTCGGCGTGCTGGTGGCCGTCGGCGTGCTGGTGGCCGTGGGCGTGCCGGTGGCGGTGGGTGTATTGGTGGCCGTGGGCGTGCTGGTGGCGGTGGGTGTATTGGTGGCCGTGGGCGAGCTGGTGGCGGTGGGTGTATTGGTGGCCGTGGGCGCGCTGGTGGCGGTGGGTGTATTGGTGGCCGTGGGCGCGCTGGTGGCGGTGGGCGGCGCGGGGGTGGCCGTGGGCGCGCTGGTGGCGGTGGGCGGCGCGGGGGTGGCCGTGGGCGCGCTGGTGGCGGTGGGCGGCGCGGGGGTGGCCGTGGGTGCGCTGGTGGCGGTGGGCGGCGCGGGGGTGGCCGTGGGTGCGCTGGTGGCGGTGGGCGGCACGGGCGTGCTGGTGGCGGTGGGCGGCACGGGAGTCGCCGTGGCTGTCGGCGGGACGGGCGTGCTGGTGGCGGTGGGCGGGACGGGCGTATTCGTCACCGTCGGGGGCGCTGCCGTGGGTGTCACCACAATGATGGTCGTCGCCGTAGGTGTGGGCGTGTTCGGGCGAGGGGTGCTGGTGCCGGTAGGCGCCGTTGTGACCGCTGGCGTGGCCGTGGGTATAGATGGCGTCATCACCGCCGGAAGGGTGGCCGTTGGCGTGGGCGCGACCGTAACGGGTGTGGCAGTTGGCTGGCCGACGATAATTTGCAGCGTCGGGGTGGGACTCGCTATGCGCTCGCCTCCCGGCGTGCTGGTGGGGGTGCGTGTCGCCGTCGCGCCGGCATCGGGCGTGGCGGTCGCACCCGGGATGATCACATTGGTCGTAGGGGTAGGCGAGGGTTGCGACCCTCCAGCGATGGCGGTACTCGCGGGGAGCGCCGTCACCGTGGGGCGCGGTGTCGGCAGGATGGTCGGTGTCGGGGTGGGCGGAACGATCGAGGCGACCGGCGGAGCCACCTCGACCAGCGGGGCAACCGTAACCGCTGCCGAGACGCCAACGGGCGTTTGCGCGCGGCGCGCCACCTCGGTGGCTTGCAGGTCGCCGAAGGCGGGATCGACCGCCGCGAAGCTGATTCCGGGCGGGAAGGGGCGGTAGAAGCCGAACCCCGAGGTGGCCCCCACATCCTTGAACGGATCGTGGTCGGGCATAATCAGGCGCAAGGCCACCTCGGCAATGCAGCCGATCGGCAGCAAGGCCAGCAGCAGCGCGAGCAGCACGAGTCCGGTCAGGCCGTCACGGCGACGCCGCTGACCGGTTGGATTGGGCGACGGCGAGGGTTCGTTCATTGGCCTGCTGCAAAGTGATGCTGAAGGTGCTTCCACGGCCTGGCGCGCTGTCAACGCGCACCGTGCCTCCCTGACGCTCGATCAACTGGCGTGTGATCGCCAGTCCGAGGCCGCCGCCTCGCTGGCTTGAGCTATTGCCGTCAATGCGCTGAAAGCGCGAAAACAGACGCGGCAGCATCTCCGGCGGGATGCCCTGGCCGGTATCGGTAATATCGATCTGCACCTGCCCGCGCACCGGAAACGCCGTGATGGTCACGCTGCCGGCGTCGGTATACCGGCGGGCGTTATCGAGCAGGTGCCCAAGCGCGCGTTGGAGTTGCTCGCGATCGGCGAGCACGGCGGGTAGATCGGGCGGGATTTCCACCGTGACCCTGAGGTGTTTGGCCTCGAAGGCAGGGAGCAAGGGCGCCAGGGCCCGATTGACCACGATGTCGAGATCCAGCGGCTGCAGATCGGCGCGCAGCCGTCCCGACTCGATATCGGCGATCAGAATGGCGTTATTCACCATATCGGTCATCTCGATGGCCCGCAGGCGCACCTGTTCGAGCAGGTCGGCCTGGTCCGGCGTAGGCGGTTTGCCGCCGGTGCCCCGCAGCAGCAACTCGGTAAAGCCACGGATCACCGTCAGCGGGGTGCGCAGTTCGTGAGAGATAGTGGCGATAAAGTCGGTCTTGGCCTTATCGACGGCCACGGCTTCGGTCACATCGTGCAGCACGATCACCTCGCCGGCGGTATGGCCTTCCTCGGCCAGCAGCGGCGAGCGCGTCAGGGTCAGGAAGCGCCGGCCCAGGCGGAACTGCGGGTCGCTGCGGCCAAACACGTCGCGTGCCTGTGGCGCCGGTTCGAGGGGCAAGGCATCGAAGCGCGGGCGTGTCTCGCGCCAGTTCGTGAGGCCCAGCATCTCTTCAGCGGCGCGGTTCAGTTGAATAATCCGCCCCAGTTCATCGCAGACGACCACCCCATCGCCGATCGAGGTGAGAATGGCCTGGCGTTGTTTGGCGTCCTGCTGCACCTGGCTGTAGAGCAGCGCATTGGCCAGCACCGCGCTCGCCATATTCGCCACGACTGCCAGGCTTTGCTGGCTCGACTCGTCGAAGGCCTCCGGCTCAGGGTGGACCATCAGCAACCCGCCAGCGATCTGCCGTTGCCGAATGATCGGCATCCAGTGGACCGTCTGCAGCCCGGCGCGCGCCAGGCCCACCGCCTGAGCGGTTTCGGGGTCAACGGGCAGCAGGCGCGGTTCCTGAGGGTCGCAGGCGCTCAACGCGGCGATGCGGGAAGGCTCGAGCGCCTGGGTGGGGAGTGAGCGCAGGCGCTCGTGCGCGGCGGGACGGGTGCGATAGCCGAAGCCCTCGCGCGTTTCCAGCAGCGCGATGGCTTCCGTGCCGGGCACGAAGGCGGCGGCGGCCTCCGAGGCGACCGTCAGCACCTGTTCAACATCAATCGTGCGGTTCAATTCACGGCTGGTCACGTACAGGCGCAGCAGGTGCTCGGTCATCTGGTTAAAGGCCAGGGCCAACCTGCCCAGTTCATTTGGTTCCGTGACCGTACTGCGCCGCTCCAGATCGCCCGCGGTGACCGCCTCTGCCGTTTGCACCAGGTTTTCCAGCGGGCGCGTGATGCGGCGCGCCACCATAACACCGACGATCACCGTCGCCAGCGCAAGCGCGGCAGTGATTCCGAGCACCGCCGAGCGGCTCGACGACCAGGCGCTCACCACGAAATCGGTCGAGAGACCGACGGAGAAGTAGCCCGACTGCACCCCGCGGATCACCAGCGGCGCGTAGAGTTGTTGAAACTCGCGTCCGGTCACCATGACCACGGTATTGACGGAACATGCCGGCGGGCGCGTCGTCTCGACGGGTGAGACCAGGCGCCCCGAGAGCATGCCGATGTCGAGGCAGGGATCTTCCGTTTCGGAGCTTCCGGCGCGTCCGGTCCCCGCGCGCGCGCCGGGCGCATTCAGGGCGCTCAACTGCGCCAGCAGGCGCTCGCTCATATCGAGCGAGGCGAGATCCACGCCGGCGATGGTGGTCGCATAGGCGATACCCCTGACATCGTAGATCGTGCTGATAGCCGACTGGCTGCGCTGCTGCAAATCGGCGAGCAGGGCATCGAGGCGCTGGGCGACAAGCAACCCGCCGACCAGCAGTTCATCATCACCGGCCCGGCTGGTCACGTACACCGGCGCGACGGTAAAAAAGTGCAGGTGATCCTTCCCGTCGCTATCGCGGAAGGAGATCAGGCCGCTGAACTTATCACCCTGCTCGTCGGTGCCGGGGATGGGCGCGCTCTCGCCGCGCAGAACGCTCTCGACCAGGGGAATGCCGGCCAGATTGGTGCCCACGTAGCGGATGGGGGCGCCGCCATCGTTGGAACTGCGCTCCCAATCCACCAGGGCCAGGCCCTGGGGATCAAAGACGATCACCCGGTCCGGCTTCACGTTCTCATTGACCTGAGCGAGCCGCCACAGCCCCTCGAGGGCCTGTTCGAGGCCCCTGACGTTGCGGTCGCGCATGGCCTGGGGCACAGAGGGAGCGCCGGTCTCGGCGTTCGGCGCGGTGAAAATCATCTGCCCGAGGAAGGTGAGATTGCCGATCTCGCGCTGGGCGAACGACTCGGAGAAGTTGCGCGCCACCTGACCCAGTTGATTATTGAAGCGTTCCTGCCAGCTATCGGCCACCAGGGTGATGGCGATAAACGAGCCGACCAGCATCACCAGGATCATCAGGACCAGGTACGGACCGATGACGGTGTACTTGAGTTGCGAGCGGTAGGTGTTGAGAAACTGCCGCATCGTCATGACCCGCGGTAATGGCCGGCGCCGCTGATCGCGCAATCTAACGTGAAAATAGGCTGCTAAAGCAGGGATGTGGGGAAACCGGGTTTCCCCACGCCCCCGCCCCGCAGGGGTATGGGGAAACCGGGTTTCCCCGTACCTCCGCCCGCGGGAGGGTTTGGGAGGGCGCAGCCCTCCCAGGAAGGAGGTTCATCCCGTCGGTATGCGGCGCAAGCCGCATGGACGGCTGAATTGGTTAGGAAAGCCTGATCTCTTGACATCCCTGCCTGCAAAGAAATCCTTTTCCTTGTTTCGGAAGGGCGAAGCCCCTCCAAATCTCCCCAC
>DAOTYR010000187.1:0-5141 GCA_034434655.1 Chloroflexaceae bacterium | reverse complement strand
TCCAGATCGCCGGAGGAGAGCAGGCTCAGGGCCACCCGCGGCCCCACGCCGGTGACGGCCAGCAAACTCTCGAACAGGGCGCGCTGTTCGAGGGTGGCGAAGCCATAGAGACTGAGGGCGTCTTCGCGCACGATGAGCAGGGTGTGGAGGAAGATCTGGTCGCCAGGCGCGCCCGCCGCGCCCAGCACCGGTCGCGGCGCGAACACCAGGAACCCGACCCCCCCGGTTTCCACCACCAGGTGGTCGGCGCCTATGTGCTGGAGTGTGCCGCGCAGTGAGGCGATCATCAGGGGTATGCTCCGCTCGTTCCCGGGGCCACCGGGTTGGCCCGACTCCCCGGCCCCCCGTCCTTCGGCTCGATGACATGCCGAATTATACGTGAAGCGAAGACCCTGACGTGAACATAGGCTCTCGAAGAGGGGGGTGGGGAAACCGGGTTTCCCCATGCCCCCACCCGTGGGAGGGTGTGGGAGGGCTGCGTCCTCCCAGGAAGAACCTTTTTGCATCCCGTCGGGGTGCGGCGCGAGCCGCATGGACGGCTGCGGTGACCATCGTTCGCTGCGTTCAGCCCCCCCCCCAGGCGCCCCCCCCCGGGGGGGGGGGCCGGGTGCCCGCCCCCAGTGGGGGAGGGGGCCGGCGCCGTGCCCGCGGCGCCGTGGCGCGGGCGTCCCGCCCGCGCTCCCAGGCCATATTCATCGCGGCGTGGTGCGCCATGCGCATGACCGTCTCACGTGAACATAGGCCCCAGGGATGTGGGGAAACCCGGTTGCCTCACGCCCCCACCTGACGCGCGGCGTCATCTTGACAGCGTATCAGCTTACATGTTATGATTTTTATAACGCACTGTGTAATATGCAACAAGGCTACGTCAACAACGATTGACAGGCAGTTGGGAGAAAGGCCCTGCCCCGAGGGAAAGGGCGTTGCGCCAGCCGCCAGGCGTGGCACAGGAAACTCGCTTTCCTCACACCCTGCCCCCAGGGAAACGGCGTCGCGCGACCCGTGGAGCGCGTCAATCCGGATGCGCAAGACGGCAGCCGTCTCCGGGCCTGATTGACGATTCTCCTCTGAACGCAATACCTGGGGTAACCCACGCCCCCGGGAGCGAGGGCAGACGCCCTCACCGCATCTACGCGGGCAAGATGCCCGCGCTCCCGGGAGGAATGTGAACGCTCACCTTTGAACCTATGAAAGTGAGACCGTTCCGATGGCGGACCTGCTGACCAATGTGGATCGCATTATTCGGACCTGTCAGCAGGAGGGGCGCTGATGAGGCGCTTGACCGTTCTGAGCCTCGCCGGGATCGGCTTCGCCGGAATGGGGGCCTACCTGGCCCGGCGCAGCCTGGCGGCGCGGGCCCTCGGCCTGCCAACGGCGCGACACGCGGTCAGCGTTGAGCGCGACATCCCCGTGCCAATGCCCGACGGGGTGACACTCTACGCCGACCGCTACGCGCCGCGCGCCTCCGGACGCTTCCCGACCATCCTGGTGCGCACGCCGTACGGCCGCCCTTCTGAACTGCGCGCGACTGGCCCGTTCGCTGGCTTGATCGCCAGGCTCTTCGCCGGGCAAGGCTATAATGTGGTGGTGCAGGGCGTGCGTGGGCGGTATCGCTCCGAAGGGTCGTTCGAGCCGTTCGTACACGAACGCGCCGACGGACGGGCAACGCTGGACTGGATCGCCAGGCAGCCGTGGTTCGACGGCAACCTGGGGATGTGGGGCGTGAGCTACCCCGGTTATACGCAGTGGGCAGTCGCCTTCGACGCGCCGCCACAGCTCAAGGCCCTGACGCCGGTGGCCATCACGGCGCGCTTCTCGCGGGCGGTGTATCCGCATGGGGCCTTCGCCTTCGAGTCAAGCCTCCGCTGGGCCAGTCTGCTCCAGGCCACCCACCGGCCCGGCGCCGATCTGGATCTCGCCACGACCATCGCGCTGCTCTCGCCGCGCCGTGAGGCGGCCCTCAGCAGCGCTATGCTCACCCGGCCGATGGGTGAGGCCGACCGGGCGGCAATCGGTGAGCCAGTGGGCTTTTACCAGCGCTGGCTCGACGATCCCGACCCCGAGGGGGCCTACTGGCGACAGGTTGACCAGCATCGCAACCCGGGCCAGACCAGGGTGCCGGTCCATCTGGTGGCCGGCTGGCACGACCTCTTCCTGCGCGACCAGCTCGCTGACTATACCGCGCTCCTCGCCGCGGGGCGCACCCCGTATCTGACCGTGCTGCCCCGCCATCATAACGACCCCGCGCTCGCCCTGGACGCGGCGCGCGAGGGACTCTGGTGGTTCGACGTTCAGCTCAAAGGACGCCGGGAACGCCTCCGGCGCCGGCCCGTGCGGCTGGCCCTGATGGGCAGCCACGAGTGGCACGAGATGGACTACTGGCCACCGCCCGCCGCCATGACGCGGTACTACCTCCACGCCGAGGGTCTGCTCTCGACCCATCCGCCCGCCGCGAGCAGCCCGCCGGACAGCTACTGCTACAATCCCCACAATCCAACGCCGTCCATCGGCGGTCCGGTGCTTGGCATGCATGGCGGCCCCCGCGATCAGCGCCCTCTCGAGGGGCGTGCTGATCTCCTCTGCTACACCACCCCGCCCCTCCACGCCGAGGTGGACGTGATCGGCTACGTGCGTCTGGAACTGTACGCGCGGTCGAGTCTGCCCTACACCGACTTTATCGGTCGGGTGTGCGACGTGTATCCCGATGGGCGTTCGATCAACGTGTGTGAAGGACTGTGCCGGGTCACGCCCGGGGTGGGCGAGCCGCAATCTGATGGCAGTCTGCGCCTGGATCTCGATCTGGGCGCAACGGCGCAGCGCTTCGGGCGCGGCCATCGGATCCGTGTGCATGTGTGTAGCGCGGCGCATCCGCGCTGGGGCGCCAACCCCGGCGACGGGCGCCGTTTTCGCGACGCCGGCGCCGTGCCGGGCCCGGCGGCCCAACAAACGATCTACCACGACGTGGATCACCCCTCGGCACTGGTGCTTCCTGTCGTCTCGGCCACGACCCGCCGGGCGATGGAAGAAGATGGAGAGGCATAGGGCGGCTGGGCGCCGCCGCATATGGGAGGACCCAATGATCGAGTACGAGCACAGCGACGAAATCAAGATGCTGCGCCAGACCGTCCGCGAGTTCGTGAACAAGGAGATCCGCCCCATCGCGCGCGAGATTGATGAGGAGGAGCGGGTACCGCTGGAGGTGATCAAGAAGGCCGGGGAGCTTGGCCTGCTCGCCGTGCCGTTCCCGGAGAAGTATGGCGGTCTCGATCTGGGGATTACCGGCTATTGCGTGCTGATGGAGGAGTTGCAGCGGGGTGATGCCAGCATCGCCACGATTATCGGCGCGCACACGCAGTTGTGCGCGATGAGCATCCACCTCGGCGGCAATGAGGCCCAGAAGGACAAGTACCTTCGCGGTCTGAACCAGGGCCGCCTGATCGGCGCCTGGGCGCTCACCGAACCGAATGCAGGCAGCGACGCCGCGCATATCAGCACCACCGCCGAACTCCATGGCGATGAGTGGGTGATCAACGGGCAGAAGATGTGGATCACCAACGGCAGCTTCGCCGATGTGATCGTCGTCCACGCTGTAACCGACAAGACCAGGGGGGCCCGCGGCGGCATTACCGCGTTCATTGTCGAGAAAGATTTCCCGGGTTTCAATGTCGGCAAGATCGAGGACAAGATGGGCCTGCGCGCCTCGCATACCGCCAGCCTGTACTTCGAGGATATGCGCGTGCCCGCCGAGAATGTCCTTGGCGGCGTGGGCCACGGCTTTCCCCTGGCGATGAAGACCCTCGATATCGGGCGTTGCGGCCTTGGCGGCGGCGCCGTTGGCGGGGCCAAGGAGGCCTTCGAACTGAGCCGCCGGTATGCGATCACCCGCCATCAGTTCGGGCGGCCTATCGCTGAGTTCCAGGCCATTCAGTTCAAACTGGCCGAAATGGCGGTCAAAATCTACACTATGGAGCAGATCGTCTACGATACCGCCAGAAAGGTGGACGCCGGCAAGAACGCCACCCTGGAGAGCAGCATCGTCAAGCTCTACTGCTCCGAAATGGCCAGCGAAGTGATCGACGAGGCCATCCAGATCCACGGCGGTATGGGCTTCTCGCGGGAACTGCCCCTCGAGCGCATGTACCGTGACGCTCGCGTCACGCGCATCTTCGAGGGCACCAACGAGATCCAGAAGTCGGTTATTGCCAGCGAGTTGCTTAAGCAGGTGGGTTACCGCATCCACCGCCACGAGGGTGTCTACCCGACGCCCAAGCACGCGCCGCATTCCTAACGTTTGGCGAGGGTGTGGGGAAACCGGGTTTCCCCACGCCCCTGCCCCGCAGGGGTATGAGGAAACCCGGTTTCCCCTTACCCCCCCACTCGGTAGGAGGGTTTGGGAGGGTGTAGCCCTCCCAGGAACAACCGTAGGTTCATCGCGGCGTGGTGCGGCGCAGCCGCATGGACGGCTACCGTGAACATAGGCTGGTCACCTACGCGTATGCGGCGCTGACCCCCCCCTCCTAACCTCCCCCCGCTGGGGGGAGGAGCCGGACTCCCTCCCCCCAGCGGGGGGAGGGCTGGGGAGGAGGGCAGTCACCTTGCCCGCGGAGCCGTGGCGCGGGCGGGACGCCCGCGCTCCCAGGTCATGTTCATTGGGCGTTGTGCGCCATGCGCATGACCGTCTCACGTGACCATGGGCTGCTGGAGCAGGGGTGTGGGGGAACCGGGTTGCCCCATCCCCCTGCGGGGCGGGGGCGTGGGGCAACCCGGTTTCCCCATGCCCCCACCCGCGGGAGGGTCTGGGAGGGCGAAGCCCGCCCAGGAGAACCCTGTTATTCCCTTGCGGATGCGGGCCGGAGGCCCGCGCACCCGGGCCCCGACCTACGGGAGGGTCTGGGAGGGCGAAGCCCTCCCAGGAACAACCTTTTTTCATCTGATGTGAACATGGGCCACTGGAGCAGGGGGGATGGGGCAACCGGGTTGCCCCATCCCCCCACCTCGTGGGATGGTTTGGCAGGGCTACGCCCCCCGAGAAGTCGGGTGTAGAGTTTTCCGGCGCATGCTCGCGTCGTATGCGCCACGTGGGGCATTGAGTCATGGCCAGAAAGTGGAATAAAATTACTGTTCGTGTATCTTTAATCGGT
>DAOTYR010000186.1:0-2863 GCA_034434655.1 Chloroflexaceae bacterium | reverse complement strand
CTACGGGCCGATATTGTCTATCCTTTGACCGATGAAGCCGCATGAATCTCGTCGCAGATGAAGGCGTTGATCGCCAGATTGTGGAGCGGTTACGGCAAGATGGCCATGATGTCATCTATGTCGCGGAACTCGCGCCCGGCATCAGTGATGATGACGTGCTCCGGCAGGCGAATGATCGCCAGGCCGCATTGCTGACAGTTGATAAGGACTTCGGCGAACTGGTCTTTCGGCTGAACCGTGTGGCTGCTGGTGTCATCCTGGTGCGGCTGGAAGGGTTGTTGCCCGAAACGAAAGCAACGATAGTCGCACGGGCCATCCGCGATCATGAAGCCGAATTGTGGCGCGCATTTAGTGTGATCACCCCGGGAATGATTCGTATTCGTCCCCGACCGTAACAGCGGCGCGTCGTCCAACAGCGGGGCGTAGCCGATGCCGATGGCCTGCGGCCCCTTAGTTCGCAGCGTTCAGCCTGGGAGGGCTGCGCCCGCCCAAACCCTCCCGCGGGCCAGGGCCTGGGTGCGCGGCCCTCCGGCCCGCATCCGCAGGGATGGGGAAACCCGGTTTCCCCACACCCCTGCTCAAGGGCTGCGCCCGCCCATACCCTCCCACCGGGTGGGAGGGTATGGAGAAACCTTGTTTCTCCATACCCCTGCTTGAGGGCCAGACCCTCCCGCGGGCGGGGCGTGGGGAAACCCGGTTTCCCCACGTTCACATCAGCCGTCCATGCGGCTCCGCCGCACACGAACAGGATGAACATAGGTTCTTCTTGGGAGGGCTTCACCTTCCCAAACCCTCCCGCGGGCGGGGGCGTGGGGAAACCCGGTTTCCCCATCCCCTGCTTGAGGGCCAGGCCCTCCCGCGGGCAGGGGTGTGGGGAAACCGGGTTTCCCCACACCCCTGCTCCAGCAGCCTATATTCACGTGAGACGGTCATGCGCATGGCGCACCACGCCGCGATGCACATGACCTGGGAGCGCGGGCGTCCCGCCCGCATCGCGGCTCCGCGGGCACGGTGACCGCCCCTTCCCTGACCCTCCCCCACTGGGGGCGGGAACCCGACGCCTCCCGCCGGCGGGGGGAGGCTGGGAGGGGGGCTGAACGCTGCGAACGATGGTCACATCAGCCGTCCATGCGGCTCCGCCGCACCCCGACAGATGACCATAGGGTGTTCCTGGGAGGGCGCAGCCCTCCCAAACCCTCCCGCGGGCGGGGGGATGGAGGAACCCGGTTTCCCCATCCCCCTGCGCACGGGCTGCGCCCTCGCAAACCCTCCCACGGGCGGGGGGATGGGGGAACCTGGTTCCCCCATTCTCACGTTAGCCACCGGACGGCGTGTCAGCGGACCGTTTCGTGGCGCCTGTCCCTTGCCGGGCGTTCTGGCGGGGCTGCTGCGCTGAGTTCAGCGTTACCAGGTGATGCCATGCCATTCCAGGTTATCGTCGCAGACAACTTTCACTACATGGACGAGAGCGAGAGCTGCGAGTATGGAACCTTCGACACCCTCGAGCTTGCCGTGGGGGCGGCGCGGCGCATCGTAGATGAGTGCCTGGCCGCGGCCTACACGTCAGGAATGAGCGCCGCGGAGCTGTTCCAGCGTTACGTCGCCTTCGGCAAAGACCCGTATATCGTTGCGCCGGGCGCCTCCGGCGTCCTCTTCTCGGCGTGGGACTACGCCCGGGAACGCTGCGCGCTCATGTGCGCCCCGGACACGGCAGGGGCAAGCGGTCAGGAGCAAAACGGCACGGCGACGCCTCACCGCTCATTCCAGCCAGCGTCGCTCTCGTCGCCACGCTGCGCTGGCAACGGGGACGAACCGGATCGTTCGGAGGGGAGTGGCGATGGATGACAAGGGTAAGATGTCGTTCGACGCCGCTGGCGTCGCCTACACCCCGCCCGGCGGCGCGTCTCGGCGCGTCGCGTGGGCGGACCTGCGGGCCGTCGAGCTCGTTGTGACCGCTGGCGGGCCGTTTGCCGAGGATGTGTTCTGGGTGCTGCGCGGGACCGGGCCGCCGCTGCTGATCCCGCAGTCGGCGAACGGGTCGGAGGGGCTGTTGGCCCGTCTCCAGGAGTTGTCGGGGTTCGACAACCAGGCCGTCATCGCGGCCATGGCGTCGGTCGGCAATGAGCGGTTCCTATGCTGGGCGCGAGACTGACGCCGATCGGTGGATGTCATATCATTTTACAGGAGTTACGTGGTCGCCTTCCGGCGGAGAGGAGTGGAGGGCCTGCGGCCCTCCACCAACCGGTCGTTGCCCGCCCGCGGCGGGAGGGCTATGGGGGTTGCGCCAGGCCGCCTGGCCGCCGCGGGCGGGAAAAGGGGTATGCGGGGAGGCGATGGTCTTTGATAATCCGCTCTAGCCCGCGCAGGCGGGCTTCGCATTCCGTAGCCGAGGGCTTCAGCCCCACGGCCAGCCCGGTATACCGGATGAATTTCTCAAAGACCATTGATACTATTCCATGCGGCTACGCCGCACACCAATCAAGGTGAAAAAAGGGTTGTGCCTGAGAGAGCCGCGCCCGCCCAACCCCTCCCGCGGGCGTGGATGCGGGGAAACCCGGTTTCCCCATCCCCCTGCGTGCGGGCGGCGCCCGTCCTAAGCCTCCCGCGGGCGGGGATGTGGGGAAACCCGGTTTCCCCGCACCCCCACGAGATGCAAAACGGTTGTTCCTGGGAGGGCGTAGCCTTTCCAAATCCTCCCGCGGGGTGGGGGAATGGGGAAACCTGGTTTCCCCATGCCCCTGCTCCAACGGATAGGTGTATGCGCATCTGTCTCTACAATCTCACCACCACCACCCGCTACGGCGGCGTCGAGAGCTTCGTGTGGGAGCTGGGGCGCGAGCTGGCCGCGCGGGGCCGCCGGGTG
>DAOTYR010000185.1:0-14030 GCA_034434655.1 Chloroflexaceae bacterium | reverse complement strand
CTGGCGGGGAGGTGTGGAGGGGCCAGGCCCCTCCACAACCCCCCGTGGTCCCGTGTCGAGGCAAACGGTCAAGTGCGTTTGAAACATGCCTAAAATCTAAAATCCAAAGAGGGATCGGCGTCCTGATACCCGGAACGAGTGATGCCCACCACGGGCTTGCCAGAACCATCTACCCTTGAGAGGTGGAGCAACCAGGGTTCCCAACAGGCCCCTCATCGAGGGATGCGACCACCGGCGCGGTTCGCGGATGGCGCGTGGCGCCGAGGACCTCGTTCAGGGTCTGCACCAGCGTTTCGGGGGTAAAGGGCTTCTGGATGAAGCGCCCGCCATAGGCGGCGAGGGTGGCTTCAACCCGCGCATCGTCAGTGTAGCCGGACATATAGACGATGGGGATAGTCGGGTACCGCGCGCGGATGGCGCCGGCCAGTTGCACGCCGTTGAGCCCCCCCGGCATGACGATGTCGGTGAGCAGCAGGTCAATCGGAGCGGCGTGCTGCTCAATGAGCTTCAGCGCGCGATACCCATTGCTGGCCTCCAGCACGGTGAAACCGGCGCGGATCAGGATCTGGCTGGTGAGCTGTCGCACGGCGGCATCGTCTTCCACCAGCAGGACCGTACCGCCGGCGACGGGCGGAGTGTCGGGTTGGGGCGCGGTCACGGGCCTGGCCGAAGCGACACCGCTTGCCGCGGGCAGAAAGATCTCGAACGTGGTGCCGTGGTTGGGCCGGCTGGCGAAGCGAATAGAACCGCGGCTCTGCTGGACGATGCCATGGACTATGGCCAGACCCAGGCCCGTGCCCTTGTCGCGCGGCTTGGTGGTAAAGAAGGGTTCAAAAATGTGGGGCTGCACCGCCGGATCAATCCCGATCCCCGTATCACTCACGGTAAGCACGGCATAAAGTCCTGGCTGCGCGTCGGCGCAGGGCGGCGCGGTTACGCCATTCGCGCAGGACGGGGAGGTCTGGATCACCAGTTGGCCGCCCTGAGGCATGGCATCGCGGGCATTGATCACCAGGTTCATCAGCACCTGCTCGATCTGCCCGCGGTCGGCCAGCACCGGGGGCAGATCACGCGACAGGACGATCGTGAGCGTGATATCTTCGCCGATCAGCCGGCGCAGCATCTGCTCCATGCCCGTGATCACCTCGTTCAGGTTGAGCAACTCGGGTTGCAGCACCTGACGCCGGCTGAAAGCCAGCAACTGGCGAATAAGGGCCGCGGCGCGACCACCGGACTGGAGGATCTGCTCCAGCCCGTGCCGGCGAGGATCATCGGACGGCAGATCGTCCAGGAGCATCTCCACTTCGCCCAGGATGACCGTGAGCACATTGTTAAAATCATGGGCGATGCCGCCGGCGAGACGGCCCAGGGCTTCCATCTTTTGCAACTGCTGATGCTCTGCCTCGACGCGCTGGCGTTCGGCCAGCTCGCGCCGCGCCTCTTCGTACAGGCGGGCATTCTCCAGAGCAATGGCGGCCTGGGCAGCAAAGGCCGCGGCCAGGCGGGCATGTTCGGCGGTAAAGAAGCCTGCCTGGTGCTTATCGAGGGTCAGCATGCCGGTCAGGCGATCGCCAAAGATGAGCGGCACGCCGAGCCACGAGTGAATAGGATCGGCAATAAATGGCTCGCTATTGAAATGCGGATAGCTTACAGGAGCATCATCGAGGATCACCGGCGCCCGCGTGGCGGCCACCTCGGCATTGGGCGTAAGACCCGGCGTGAGCGAAAAACGTAAGCCGATCACCTCGTCACCGCGCCGCAGGCCATAGGCGCCGATGATCTCGCTCTCTCCGTCGTGCACCACCTGGATCGAGGCGCTGTCGTAGGGCACCACCTTACGCAACTCGCTCAAGATCAGATCGAGCACCTGCCCCAGATCGAGGGTCGAACTGAGAGCCTGCATGGCCGCGCGGAGGGTCTCGGCCTCCTGGCGGCGGCTCTCCGTAGCCGCGATGGCCTCACGAAGGCGGGCCACCGTGCGCTCGAACGTGCGACCCAGGGCGCCGATCTCGTCATCGCTGGCGACAGGGATGGGAGCCTGCAGATCGCCATTGCCCACGCGCTCGGCCGCGGCCGCCAGGGCGCGCACCGGGCGCACAATGTCGCACGTCAGACGCATAGCCGCCAGCAGCGCGACGAAGAGGGCGCACAGGGTGATGGTGGCAATCGTCATCTCGTTGCGCCAGATCTGGTCGTTTATCGTGCTGAGGGGCAGCGTGTAGATCACCGTCCACTTCAGATCAGACTGAGCGAGGCGTTGAATCGGCACGACGACCTGCAAGGTCCTGGAGCGATCTGTGGAAGCGAACGCCAGGCCGTCGGCCTGACCGGGCACGCGCGTATCCTCGCCAGGAAGAGGATCAGGCGCCCCGCGACCAGCGGGTTGGCCAGCAACAGATTGAAAGAGATAGGTGCCCGACGCATCAAGAATGGCGGTGCGCACCCCCGCCTCGGGCGCGACCAGCGCCTCGAAGAGCGCCTGCGCCGGCAGTTCCAGCAGCACTGCCAGATCCCTGCCATCACGGGCGACCAGGGTGACCAGAGACAGCCCGGGGGCGCCCGGCGCCGAGACATCGATCGGCGCGATAGTGACACGCGGGTTGCCCGCCGGCGTTCCTCCCGCCAGCGCTTCGCGCGCGGCGCGGACCACCGTGGCCGGGATCGACTCGACCACGGGCGCCCACACCGACTGCTCGCCCGGAAACGGCGCGCGCAGACAGACCCGCTCAGCGGCGGTGAGGTCAAACACACACAACGCCTGATAGGGATGGCGCGCTTGCCGGAGAAACGTCGAAAGATCCGCCAGCAGGGTATCGTTCGTGGCCGAGGAAGCATCCGTTTGATCGAGCAGTGACGGCAAGCGAGCAACGGCCAGCAGATCCGCTGCTGCGCTCGCCACCAATTCCTCAGCGGCAGCAACCCGCGCCTCGGCCCGCTGCCGGTACTCGAGGCTGGTCCGTTCACGCAGGAGCGAACGCATCTCCACCAGATGGTAGATCGCGAGAATGAGCGTAGGAATCAGCAACACCACGACGAAGGCTGCGATGATCTTGCGCCGAAGCGACGAGCCGGCCAGAAGACGCATAGGGGCATCCAACTCGTACTATCAACGGTATTGCATATCAGCCGTCCATGCGGCTGCGCCGCACACTGCCGTGATGAAAAAAGTTATTCCTGGGAGGGCTGCGCCCTCCCAAACCCTCCCGCGGGCAGGGGCGTGGGGAAACCCGGTTTCCCCGTACCCCTTGCGTGCCGGGCACGCCGCGGCCCGGGGCCAGCCAGGGGGCATTATACGCTATCGGTATTACAAGCTAGACGTCATGCGCGTGGCGCACAACGCCGCGATGAACAACGTTGTGGTTGGGAGGGCTGCGCCCTCCCACACCCTCCCACCGGGTGAGGGGATGGGAAAACCGGGTTTCCCCATCCCCCTGCGTGCGGGCCGCCCCCTCTCAGCCCCTCCCACGGGCGGGGGGTGGGGAAACCCGGTGTCCCCACCCCCCGCTCCGAGGGCTTATGTTCACGGCGGTGGAGGGGTAGAGGGCCTGCGGCCCTCCACAAAGCATTCCATTCGTTTTCGTTTCTCGTTGCGCCAGGACGCCTGGCCGCCGCGGGCGGGAAAGGGAGATGCGGAGAGGCGCTGCCTCCTCGCATGCCTCCACCGCGTCACCCCTGTTAATTTACAGGGTATTAAAGAACTCTTGAATATTTTTTAACAATAACCCGGTAGGATATCATACAACCCATGGGCATGCACGACACGGCGTCGCTACCCAACCTTCGGCGACCGGTTGCTATCCCGGCGGTCAGACAGCGCCTATGCCCACCATTCTGCTGGTTGAGGACGAGGTGACCTTCGCCGAGACCCTGCGCTACAACCTTGAGCGCGAAGGCTATATCGTGTTCCATGCGCTTGATGGCGTTGACGGGTTGGACCTGGCGCGCCGGCACCACCCCGATCTGATCGTGCTCGACATCATGCTGCCGCGCCTCGATGGCTTCTCGGTGTGCCGCATCCTGCGCCAGGAGAGCGACGTCCCCATAATCATGCTTACGGCGCGGCAGGACGAGGTCGACCGCATTGCCGGCCTGGAACTGGGGGCCGACGATTACATCACCAAGCCCTTCAGTCTGGGAGAATTCATGGCCCGCCTGCGCGCCATCCTGCGGCGCAGCGAGGCCCACCCGCGCATCGCAGGGCGCGAGGTGCTGCTCGCCGGCGGCATCAAGGTGGACACCAGCAGCCGGCGGGCCTGGCGCGACGGGATCGAACTGAGCCTGGCGCAGAAGGAGTTCGACCTGCTGACCTGCCTCATCCGCAACCGCGGCATCGCCCTGACCCGCGACCTGCTGCTCGAACGGGTCTGGGGCGCCGAGTTCGCCGGCGACAGCCGCACGGTTGACGTCCACATCCGCTGGCTCCGCGAGAAGATCGAACAGGACCCGGCGCGACCGCGGTACATCCAGACCGTTCGCGGCGTGGGGTATCGCTTCGACTCGGTTGACGACCCGGCGTGAGACCGTTCGCCATGCCCCTCCTGATGGAAGGTGCGCTGAAGAGCCGCGCAGCCCCCCGTAGCCGGCTGGAGGGGTGTGGAGAAACCGGCTTGCCCCACACCCCTGCCGGAGAGTCTGGAAGCGCCATGCCCTCCCAGACCCTTCCATTCACGAAGTGACCGCGACGGCGATTGTCACCCTGGCTTTACATGAAATTAACCAACAATTCTCTGAGACTTAGCAAAACTCCGTTAGTATTAGCTCGCCTTTTCCGGACACAGGCTCTCGTTTCGCCGAGTATCAGATGAAGAAGGGGGAACACGGTATGGCACGGACCACGATCGTTCGCGTGTTCGCAATGGCGCTCGCTGTCGTAACACTGCTCACCCTGGTGAGCGGCCCCGCCCAGGCCCAGAGCTGGGCGCCGCGCCAGGTGCAGGCTACCCTGAAGGGATCGGGGGCAACCTTCCCTGCTCCGCTCTACGCCGCCTGGATCGACGTGTACAAGAAAGTCGTTCCTGGCGTCTCGATCAGCTACCAGCCGGTCGGCTCGGGCCAGGGCATTCGCGACTTCATCGCCTATCTGACGGACTTCGGCGGCACGGACGCAGCCATTGCCGCCTCGCGCGTGCAGACCGAGGCGCCCGACGCCCTGCACATCCCCATGGTGATCGGCGCAGTGGTGCCGACCTACAATGTCCCCGGCGTCACGGAACTGCGCTTCAACCCGGAGATCCTGGCGGGCATCTATCTAGGGGCCATTCGCAACTGGAACGACCCGCGCATTGCCGCAGCCAACCCCAATGTGCGCCTACCGAACCTGGCCATCACGGTGGTGTATCGCTCGGACAGCTCCGGCACCACCTCGATCTGGACTGACTACCTGAGCAAGATCAGCACTGACTGGCGCAGCCGGGTCGGTTCGGGCACGACGGTGCGCTGGCCGGTGGGCGTGGGCGCGCCGGGCAACCCCGGCGTGGCCAGCACGGTGAAGAATACCCGCGGCGCGATCGGCTACGTGGAGCAGGTCTTCGCCACCGCCAACCGCCTGCCCCTGCCGCCGGTGCAGAACGCCTCGGGCAACTTCGTCGCGGCATCGCTGGAGGCGACCTCGGCCGCGGCGGACGGCGTGCCGATCCCGGCGAACCTGGTGGCCTCGATCACCAACTCGCCCAACCCCAACGCCTACCCGATCGCCGGCTTCACCTACATTCTGGTGCGCCAGAACACCTACAAGGACGTCCCCAAGGCTCAGGCGCTGACCGACTTCCTCTACTGGAACCTGACCGAAGGCACCGGCGCAGCCACGCGCCTGGGCTACGCGCCGCTGTCCGCCTCGCTGCGCGTGCGAGCAATCCAGGCGTTGCAGAGCATCACGGTTGATGGGCAGCGCGTCTTCGATGGCCCGGCGCGCTGAAATCTCGGGTTGAAGGGAGACGTGATGCAGCGACGAACGCCGCATCACGTCTCTTCATTATTTGATCCGCAAGCTGTGGAGCATCGTCAATGGCAGACGTGAAGGCCGTACCGCGTATCACCGCAAGCAGCCACTGGGCGCGGCGCACCAGGCACGGTGACGTATTTTTCTGGTTGTTGACCCTCTTTTTCGCCCTGGTGATCATCGGCCTGGTGGTGATGGTCGGGGTGGTGACGTACAATGGCTCGGCCGAGGCCCGCGCTGCGTATGGCTGGACCTTTCTCTGGGGCACCGACTGGAACCCGGTTGAAACCGACCTCTACCCGGTCAGCTTCGGCGCATGGCCGGCCATCCGCGGCACCTTGCTCTCCTCGCTGATCGCCCTGATCCTGGCGGCGCCCACCGGGGTGGCCATCGGCATCTTTCTCTCCGAATTGTGCCCCCTGCGCCTGCGCCAACCATTGGGCTTCATGGTCGAACTGCTAGCGGCCATCCCCTCGGTGATTTACGGCCTCTGGGGCGTGGCGGTGTTCGCGAACTGGTTCAACGACTGGATCGCCAACCCCATCGCCAATACTGCCGGGCAGTTCGTGCCCTGGCTGGCCGGCCCGGTGGCGGTGAGCCGCGGTCTGGCGATCACCGGCACGATTCTGGCGATCATGATCCTGCCCACGGTATCGGCGATCACTCGCGACGTCCTGCAGGCAGTGCCCAACCATCAGCGGGAAGCCATGCTTTCCCTCGGCGCGACCCGCTGGGAAGTGATCTGGGGCGCGGTAGTGCCCTACGCCCGCGCCGGGATCGTCGGCGGGATCATGCTCGGCCTTGGGCGCGCGCTGGGCGAGACCATGGCCGCCACCATGCTGATCGGCAACAGCACCCGCATCGAAGAGTCGATCTTCTTGCCGGCCACCACCGCGGCGGCCCTGATCGCCAGCGAATTGCCTAACTCGGTCAGCCTGATCCACGAAAGTTCGCTCATCGCCCTGGCCCTGGCGCTCTTCGGCATTACCCTGATCCTGAACTTGATTGCGCGCTACCTGGTGTGGCAGACGGCGCAAGGACCGGCGGGAGAGAAGGTATGAGTCTTGAGACCAACATGCTGACGTATCCGCGGCGCAGCCGGGTTGACAGGGCACTGCGCGGATGTACCATTGTCGCAACAGCGATCGCCATCGTGCCACTGGTGCTGATCATCACCTACGTGCTGATTGTCGGCGGAGCGGCCCTGAACTGGGACTTCTTCACCCAGACCTACCGCCCGCCAGTGCCTGCCGGCATTGACCCGCGCACCGGGTTGCCCATCGAGGGCATGGAGGAAAACGACCTCTCGCAGGTGCAGGCGCGGGGCGGCGTGCTGCACGGCATCGTCGGCACCCTGATGGTGACGATCACTGCGCTGCTGTTCTCCCTGCCCATCGGCATCCTGGCGGGGATCTTTCTGGCCGAGTACCCCGACACGCCGTTCAACACCTTTATCCGCTTTTGTTGCGACGTGCTCAGCGGCGCGCCCTCGATCGTGATCGGAGTGGTCGGGTTTACCATGATCGTCAGACAGACCAACACCTACTCGGGCATTGCCGGTTCCATTGCGCTTACCTTCCTGATGGTGCCGACCATCGCTCGCACGACCGAGGAGATCCTCAAACTGGTACCCAACGCCACACGCGAAGCGGCCATGGCTATGGGCGCCCCGATGTGGTACACTACCCTTACCGTCGTGGTGCCTACGGCCCTGACGGGCATCGTCACTGGCGCGTTGCTGGCCTTCGCCCGCGGCGCCGGCGAGACCGCCCCGCTCCTGCTGACCATCCAGGGCAACAGCAATCTCAGCTTCAACATGCTCGCCCCGATGGCCGCGTTGCCCATCCTGACCTACAAGTATATCGAGTCGCCCTTCCCCGCCGAAAACCAGCTTGCCTGGGGCACAGCCTTCGTGCTGATGATGCTGGTGCTCGGGGTGAATCTGCTGGTACGCATCACCACCGCGCGCATCAAGAGGTGACCGACCATGGCCGTTGCAATCCAACCCACAGTGGCCACGCAGACCGCTCACAGCATGACCGTGCGCGGCCTCAAGCCCTTCTACGGCAAGCGGCTGGCCGTGCAGGCGCTGGATCTGGACGTGCGGCCGAACCAGATCATGGCGCTGATCGGCCCCTCAGGCTGCGGAAAAAGCACTGTGCTGCGCTGCCTGAACCGGATGCACGAACTGGTTCCCTACGCCCACGCGGAGGGTCTGGTCAGGCTTGACAACATTGACATCTACGCGCCGGGGATCGATCCGGCGCTGGTCCGCCGCAAGATCGGCATGGTCTTCCAGTTGCCGATTGCCTTACGCACGCGCAACATCTACGAGAACGTGGCCGTGGGCCTGCGCCTCGGCGGGATCAAGAACAAGGCCGAGCTTGACGCGCGCGTGGAAAAGGCCCTCCGCGACGCCCATCTGTGGGACGAGGTGAAAGACAAGCTGCACCTCTCAGGCATGGCCCTCTCCGGCGGCCAGCAGCAACGTCTGAGCATCGCCCGCACCATCGCCGTCGAACCCGATATCATTCTCTTCGACGAACCCTGCTCGGCCCTTGACCCCATCGCGACCCTCAGGATCGAGGAACTGCTGCTCAGCCTGCGCCAGCGCTACACGATCGTCATCGTGACCCACAATATGCAGCAGGCGGCGCGGATCTCGGATCGCACCGCCGTGTTTATGGTGGAAAAGACCGATGACATACCGGTTGGAGTTCTGATCGAGGAAGGTCCTACCGAGCAGATCTTTTCTACTCCTCAAGATCCTCGAACCGAGGATTACATCAGTGGCAGAGTGGGCTGACCGTCCGCCACGAAAGGGAGGGTCCGGGACAGCTTCGCCCTCCCAGGAACATCTTCTGTTCCGTTATTGCGCGGCGCAGCGGCATGGGAGCCTGACACATGAGTGAGACGAAGACCAGGTCGTTACCCCTGGCGGGCGGTTTTGCCGCTACCGCGGCGGCTCGCGCGCGGGCCCGCGAGAAGGCCGGCAAAACCAAAATCGAGGCGGTCAACTTCGATTTTTACTACGGGTCGTTCAAGGCCCTCGACCAGATCAATCTGGCCATCCCCGAGGGTGAGGTCACCGCGCTGATCGGCCCGTCCGGATGCGGCAAGTCAACCCTGCTGCGGGCGATCAACCGCATGCACGACAAGACGCCCGGCGCGCGCGCGGAGGGCTTACTCACGATTGACGGCGAGGCGATTTATGGTGAAGATGTTGACCCGATCCTGCTGCGGCGGCGCGTCGGCATGGTCTTCCAGCGACCCAACCCCTTCGCCAAGTCGGTCTTCGACAACGTCGCCTACGGGCTGCGCGTGCTCGGCGAGCGCGACAGCAGACGCATCAAGGAACGGGTCGAGTGGGCCTTGCAGCGGGCAGCTCTCTGGGACGAGGTGAAGGATCGCCTGAACGCGACGGGCACCTCGCTCTCCGGCGGACAGCAGCAACGCCTGTGCATCGCCCGCACGATCGCCGTCGAGCCGGAAGTGATATTGATGGACGAGCCGTGCTCGGCACTCGACCCGATCTCGACGCTGAAAATCGAGGAACTGATCGCCGATCTGCGGGGCAGTTTTACGATCATTATCGTCACCCACAACATGCAGCAGGCGGCGCGGGTCTCCGACTACACTGCGTTTATGCTGATGGACCCCAAAACGCGCGCCGGGCAGATGGTGGAGTTCGGTCCCACCGCCCAACTGTTCACCAATCCGGGCGACAAGCGCACGGAGGCCTATTTGAGCGGGCACTTCGGGTAGGGCCAATACTTTATCAAATAATAGGAGTTACGCGGTCGCCTTGCGGCGAGGAGGAGTGGAGGGCCTGCGGCCCTCCACCAACCGGTTGGTGCCCGCCCGCGGCGGGAGGGCCGTGGATGTTTCGCCAGTCCGCCTGGCGCCGCGGGCGGGCAACGGGGTATGCGGGGAGGCTGCGCCTCCCCGCATACCTCCACCGCGTACGTCCTGTCACATAAGCGAACGCGGCGCTTCAGCCCCCCGCCCGACCTCCCCCCCCGGGGGGGAGGGGTCGCACGCTCGCGTCCCTCAGCAGGGGAAGGTTCGAGAGGGAGAGTTCGGCCCTGTAGGCAAGGGAGGGGGACAACCAGGTTGCCCCCCTCCCTGGCCTGCTTAACCGGAGGGCGCGCCGGGGTTACGCATCGGGGTATAATGAAGGCATCGCTTCCCGGCGTGGCTGGCGCCGATCCGTACAGGGGAGAGCCGATGACCGACCTGCATACCCTGACCGTCGCGGCGGCTGGGGCCGCCCTCGCCGCGGGCACGCTCAGTTCCTACGAACTCACCGAGGCCCTGCTGGCGCGTATCCAGGCGGTGGAGCCACGGGTACGCGCCTTTCTGACCCTCACCGGCGACCAGGCCCTGGCCGAGGCCCGCGCCGCCGATGCCGCCCGCCGCGGCGACTCCGGCCCGCTCCATGGCATACCGCTGGCCATCAAGGACGTGATCTGCACTGCCGGCGTGCGCACCACCTGCGGCTCAGCCATCCTCGAGACCTTCGTGCCCCCCTACGACGCCACGGTGGTCACCCGCCTCAAAGCCGCAGGCGCGATCAGCCTGGGCAAACTCAACTGCGACGAATTTGCCATGGGCTCCAGCACCGAGACTAGCGCCTTTCACATCACCCGCAACCCGTGGGACCTCGAGCGCGTGCCGGGGGGCAGCAGCGGCGGCAGCGCGGCGGCAGTGGCAGCGCTGATGGTTCCGGCCAGCCTGGGCACCGATACCGGGGGATCGATCCGCCAGCCGGCGGCCCTCTGCGGTGTCAGCGGCCTCAAGCCCACCTACGGGCGCGTGAGTCGCTTCGGCCTGGTGGCCTACGGCTCTTCGCTCGACCAGATCGGCCCCTTCGCCCGCACGGTCGAGGATCTGGCGCTAGTGATGCAAGTGCTCGCCGGCCACGACCCGCGCGACGGCACCAGCGCCCCTGTGCCGGTAGCCGACTACCGGGCCGCACTGAGCGGCGACGTGCGGGGGTTGCGTATCGGGGTGCCCGGCGAGTACTTCGTTGAAGGCATGGAGCCGGGAGTGGAACAGGCCACCCGCGAAGCCATCGCCGTGCTGCGCGCGCAGGGGGCCGAGGTGGTGGACATCTCCTTGCCGCATACCCGCTACGCCCTGCCGGCCTACTACATCATCGCCCCCGCGGAGGCCAGCGCCAACCTGGCGCGCTTCGACGGGGTGCGCTACGGCCCGCGCGAGCGGGGCGAGAGCATGTGGGACGAGATCGAGCTGACGCGGGGGCGACGCTTCGGCCCCGAGGTGCGCCGGCGGATCATGCTCGGAACCTACGCCCTCTCGGCGGGTTACTACGATGCCTACTACAAGCGCGCCCAGCAGGTGCGCACACTGATCAAGCGCGACTTCGAGGCGGCTTTTGCCAGCGTTGATGTGATCGCCGCGCCCACCTCCCCCACGGTCGCCTTCAAGGTGGGCGAGAAACTCGACGACCCGATCGCCATGTACCTGAGCGACGTATGCACCCTGCCGATCAACCTGGCCGGCGTGCCGAGCCTGGTCGTGCCGTGCGGCTTCAGCCAGGGGCTGCCCGTCGGGTTACAGTTGATCGGCCGCCCCTTCGACGAAGCCACCCTCTTGCAGGTAGGCGACGCCTACCAGCGCCTCACCGACTGGCACACGCGCGCCCCGACGCTGTGAGACCGGTTGTTGCCCGCCCGCGGCGGGAGGGCCGTGAGCGTTGCGCGAGGCCGCCTGGCCGCCGCGGGGGGGAGAAGGGTGCGGGGAGGCTTCGCCTCCCCACATTCCCCTCCACCGCGTAGTTCCATTCATGTGTCTCCAGCCCTGGCGAGGAGCGCCGCGCCGGCCGCGCGCTCAAGTGCCGCAGCCTCGCGCAGGGCGGTTGCGATCTGTCGGGCCTCGTCTCGATCAGCGATACCGTTGGCGACCGCCGCGAGCGCAGCGGCATACCGATCAGCCGCTTGCTCAAGCCTGGCGGCTACCTGAGCCAGATCCGCCTCGTCAGGAAAGCGCTCGCGCAGATAGCGCGCGTTGTCGCGGCGGAAACGCGCGGCGGTTTCCAGGCCCTGCGTGATCGCCGTGGCGCGAGCGCGTGAGCCTTGACGCTCAATCTGAGCGGCGGTTCGCTCCAGCACCGCGACGCCGGTGGGCGGCCCATAGCGATTGCCGCCGAGGGTGGCGTTCGCCAGGCGGGCCCAGACCGGCCGCAGATCGTCAACCTGCGGACCCGGCTCGAAGATGGTCAGCGTGTAGCGCCACGGATAGGCGAACCGGCGCGCCAGGTTGGTTACCGCCTGCAGCAGGCGCGCTTCGGTCACGTAGATCCCGTCTGCGCCCGGTGGACGCTCGCCAGGCGCACAGGTGGCCGGCGGGCGGCAGACCGTTTCATACAGGAAGAATCCCGTGGCGTCATAGCCAATCAAGACGTCGCTATGGGGAATAACCGCGGACGCCCCATAGAGCGCGCCCATATCCAGGGCCACGCGCACCGGGTAGCCCCGGGCCAGGAAGGAACGCAGGGCGCGGACGTAGAGCGCCGGGTCGTCGGTGACGTAGTAGCGCCGGCGCAGGCCCAGGTAGGGCGCCGCGTCACGCAGGCCTACTTCGGGATCGACGCCGCCGGGAAAGAACTCGCTCGTCCCCGGGATCGCGCTGAACCCGTACGTGAACGCCATAAGGAAATCGATCTCGGCACGGGATCTGACGGCGCCGTGCTGCGCGGCAATCATCTGCAGGCTGGTGGATTGGCAAGCCGGGACATCGGTCGCGATCCAGGGAACGTCGCGCAGATGCCGTTCAGGGGGGTAGTCGCCCACATCCGTTGCCGCTAACCGGATGGGGGCATAGGCTTGCACGTAGTAACGCCGCACGAAGCTGCGCAGCAGCAGCCGCCAGCCGACCGCGCCAGCAAGCGTCAGCGCGATCGCGAAGCTGATCGCGCCCCTAACGCTAACGTGAACATAAGCTCTCGAAGAGGGGTATGGGGAAACCGGGTTTCCCCACGCCCCCGCCCGCGTGAGGGCCTGACCCTCACGCAGGGGTATGGGGAAACCCGGTTTCCCCATACCCTCACCCGGTGGGAGGGTTTGGGAGGGCTGCGCCCTCCCAAAAACAACCTTACATTCATTGTGGTGTTGTGCGGCGCAGCCGCATGGACGGCTGATGTGTCTGGCACCGGGTGTTGTGCTCATCGCAAAGATCCTTTCGCGTGACGCTACGCCCGAGACCAGCGCCTGCGCGCGCTAGCGATGCTGAGGCAGGATGGACATAGCATAGGCGACAGGCGATTCGCGGCCTCTGGAACACGGGGCAGCCCATCACGATGCTGGGAGGAAGGGTCGTCACGATACCGCCAGTGAGCCAACCAGAAAGGCCAGCAAGCCCAGCGAGCCGCTCAGGTAGAGCCCGCGCATCGCGCGGCGGCCCTCGGTTGGCGTCTGGCTGCGCAAGAGCCGGATCACAAAGAAGACGATGAGCAGGTCGGTCAGCAGGATCGGGATACGGTAGGCCAGGCCCAGCGTGCCCCAGGGCAGCAGCGTCAGTATCACCACCAGGCCAAAGAGGGCGCCGGAGATGCGCAGGGCGGTCGAGCGCCCATAGACCAGCGCCAGCGAGCGCGAGGCGCGTTGGCGGTCGCCCTCGGCGTCCATCGCATCCCCGGCGATCTCCTCCGCCAGGTCAAAGACCAGCACGATCAGCGCGAAGGTCCAGACGATGGGGCTCCAGGGTCGGCCCACGGCAATGCCGCCAAGGACAAAGGTGATGCCCACCGAGATGGCCACGATGAGGTTGCCCCACAGCCCCGCCGCCTTGAGCCGCCAGTTGTACAGGAAGCCAAGCAGCCAGATGATCAGGCTGAGCCCGAAGGCCAGCGGGCCGAAGGTCGCAGCGGCGGCAAGCCCGAGCAGCGCCGTGACCAGACCGAGCGTCATCACCTCGGCCGGGGTAAGGACGCCGGCGGGCAAGGGACGGTGTGGCGCGTTAATCCGATCTACTTCCAGGTCAAAGTAGTCATTGGTGATCAGCGCCGAGCCGGACAGCAAGAAGCCGCAGGCAAAGCCAGTCCCGAGGACGGGCAACGGGGGAACAGCGC
>DAOTYR010000184.1:0-2822 GCA_034434655.1 Chloroflexaceae bacterium | reverse complement strand
CGATCGTGGGTGTCGAGGATCAGGCGCGTCACTTCATCTTCCTCGTAGGGGATCAGCGGTTCTTCGAGGAAGGTGGTCAGCGGCAGATCGGCCAGGCACAGTTGGGCGGCAACCCGCTCCTCGGCGCTCTCGGCGGCAAGCCCGGCGAGCTGGTCGCCCGAGCGTTCAGGGGTAGCTTTCGCCATGAGGGTTTTGAGATCGTCGAACTGGTAGGTGCGCCCGCCAAGGGTCTGGGTATATGCCATAGTTCAAACTCACTAACGTGAAAATAGGCTGCTGGAGCAGGGGTGTGGGGAAACCGGGTTTCCCCACGCCCCCGCCCGCGGGAGGGCCTGACCCTCACGCAGGGGTATGGGGAAACCGGGTTTCCCCATACCTCCGCCCGCGGGAGGGGCTGGGAGGGCGTAGCCCTCCCAGGAGAACCCTTGTATCCCATTGCGGATGCGAGCCGGAGGCCCGCGGGAGTTTCTGGGAGGGCGTAGCCCTCCCAGAAACTCCCTTACCCGACCATCTGGCCAGCCCTCACAGGTGTTTGAGTTCGCGTTCGGCCTCGGCGATCAGCGCGGCTTCTTCCTCGGGGGCCTGGGCAACGAGGCGCTTACGGCTGTAGAGAACGTAGTACGCCACCATGATCGCCATGAAGATCGCCGTGCCAATCACGCCGGGCCGGTTATCCTCGATCGCCATGGTGGCGAAGAGCGAGAGGACGGCCAGAAGCGTGCCGACCACCGCGCCCGGTATACCGAGGGGGCTCTTGTAGGGGCGGTGGAGATTGGGACGGGTGATGGCCAGTTTGATGTACGACAGCATGACCAGCGCGTAGGAAATGACCGCGCCGAAAACACTCATGGTCAAGAGGGCCGCGCCGACGCTACTGCCACTGCCGAGGAGATCGATCAACAGCGCCAGCACCAGACCGACCACGCCGCCGAGGATGAGGGCGCGAGCGGGGGTGTGGCGCGCGCCGGTCACGGAGATCCAGCGCGGGATGTAGCCAGCGCGCGAGAGGGAGAAGAGTACGCGCCCGTAGGCGTAGATGATGGTATGGAAACTGGCCACCAGACCGGTGAGGGCCACCAGGGTCAACACAACAGTCGTGGCGCCGGCGCCGAAGATGGCGCGGAAGCCGATCTCCAGCGGGGCCGCCGACTCGCCGACCTCGGCGGCCCCGCCACCCACGCCGGAGTTGAGCACCAGGGTCAGCAACGAGAGCGCCAGCAGCGTGAGCAGACCCCAGATCAGCGCCCTGGGAATGTCGCGCACCACATCGTGGCTTTCCTCGGCCGCCAGGGGAAGTTGCTCGATCGCCAGATAGAACCAGATGGCGAACGGCAGGGCGGCGAACACGCCATACCAGCCAAAGGGCAGGAAAGTACTGTTCCCGGGTGTGGGCGGAATGTTGAAGACCAGGTCCCAGCTAAATGCGCCTGAGACGACCGCGCCAATGTAGAACACCACCAGCGTAGCGATGGCCAGGAGGGTGACGATCAGACCCACGCGCAGGGTGAGGGCGGTGCCGAGCACGTTGATACCGACGAAGACGGCATAGAACACCACCCACCAGACATAGAGCGGCACGAAGGTGAAAATGGTCTGCATGTAGGCGGCGATGGAGGTGACGATCACGGCAGGAGTGACGACATATTCGATAATATCAGCGACCCCGTTCACGAATCCAAGAGTTGGCCCAAAGGCATTGCGGGTAAACGAGTAGAAACCTCCGGCGTGGGGTAGGGCAGCGGAGAGTTCAGCGATCGAATAGACCATGCACAGGTACATAACGGCCACGACGAACGTGGCGAGCAACAGACCGCCGAAGCCGCCCGCGGACAGACCGTAGTTCCAGCCAAAGAAATCGCCTGAGATAACCGCGCCAACTCCAAGGGCCCACAACAGCACCCAGCCGGCGCTTTTGCGCAGGCGGCGCTGGGCCAGATACTCCGCGCCGACCTGCTCGTAGGTTACTCCTCCGACATCAACTTGCGCTTTTCCGCCAAGCGCCTGCGGATTCTCAGCCATGACCGGACTCCTCCCACCATGCCAGGCATACACGAATACCAATGCTCAAACCTGAACCAACGCATGGCCGCAATGCCCGATGGGGATGATCGGCGCGCGGCAATACGCAAGTCACAGGCTGGAAGCACCAGTGCGAAGCCGCCGCGTAAGCGGCAGCGCGTTCAGGCAGCATGCGACCGGGGCAAGGCTATGCCGACCTGCTGCGTTGAAGGAGTCGCGGTCGCTCGTCACACATGCTGGGGAAAGTGGGGTAAATGTACCGGATCGGTGGCGGGTTGTCAAGCGATTTGTTACGGGAGCGGTGAGCGCGAAGGGCCGGGATAGGGGCGCCTCGAGCGCGCACGGGGAGGCTCGCACGGAGCGTCGCCGGCGTTCGGTTGACGGGGTGTGGGGAACTGAGGGTTCCCCACACCCCTGGCCGGTGGGAGGCCCTTTATTCTGCCCAGCCGTCCATGCGGCTGCGCCGCACAACGCCGCAATGAACATAAGTTTGTTCTTGGGAGGGCGCAGCCCTCCCAAACCCTCCCGCGGGGTGGGGGGAGGGGGAAACCCGGTTTCCGCCTCCCCCTGCGTGAGGGCCAGGCCTTCCCGCGGGCGGGGGCGTGGGGCAACCCGGTTTCCCCACACCCCTCTTCGAGAGCCTATGTTCACGTTAGGAAACATGTTGGCAAAGCGGCCCTTCCCCGAGCGGCGAGGATCTGCGCGCTTCGGAGATCAGGTATAGCAATAAGGACTAACGGGCTAATTACCATCATTCTCAGAGATATGTGTATGTTGTCATTTTTTAAGGAGGGTTCTTTTCG
>DAOTYR010000183.1:0-4587 GCA_034434655.1 Chloroflexaceae bacterium | reverse complement strand
GCGGCCACCCAGGCCCGGCCAGCCTCGACAAAACCCACCACCGCCATCTGGTCAGGGGCAAACCAGTAACGCAGGCCGGGGTTGACGATCTGGCAGGCGACGGTGTTCCAGCCGTGGCGCATCACCAGGGCGCGCGCCGACTCGCGCTCACCCGTGGCTTCCCCGGCGCGCGCAGCCGCTCCGATACGCGATGCCTCGCGCCACGCGGCCCATGGGTTCAGCACGTGCGGGTCCCTTCAAGGAAGGCACAATCCAGGTTCATATTGGGGTAAGCGTTGTTTCATCCCGACCGGCTACACTGTAGCCCACTCACGTGACAGGACGCACCCGGCGGGGCCGTGCCATCGCGGTACACCGTTTATTGTACCCTAACGTGAACCTACGCCTTCGGCGAGGGGCATGGGGAAACCGGGTTTCCCCATACCTCAGCGGACGCGGGCCGGAGGCCCGCGCACCCAGGCCCCGCCCCCTGGGAGGGTTTGGGAGGGCGCAGCCCTCCCAGGAACAACCTTCTTTTCATTGCGGCGTTGTGCGGCGGAGCCGCATGGACGGCTAACGTGACCATCGTTCGCCGGGTTCAGCCCCCCTCCCAGCCTCCCCCCGCTGGGGGGAGGCGCCGGGTGCCCGCCCCCAGCGGGGGAGGGTCAGGGAAGGGGCGGTCACCGTGCCCGCGGAGTCGCGACGCGGGCGGGACGCCCGCGCTCCCAGGCCATGTGCATCGCGGCGTTGTGCGCCATGCGCATGACCGTCTGACGTGAACATCGGCTGCTGGAGCAGGGGCATGGGGAAACCGGGTTTCCCCATGCCCCCACCCGCGGGAGGGTGTGGGAGGGCGAAGCCCTTGAGCAGGGGGATGGGGCAACCGGGTTGCCCCACGCGCCCGCCCATGGGAGGGTTTGGGAGGGCGCAGCCCTTCCAGGAAGAACTTATGTTCGTTCTGTTCGTGTGCGGCGGAGCCGCATGGACGGCTGATGGGTATTGAGTAAAGCGCAAAACCCTCCTCCTCTCTCCCCGCCGGAGGAGTTGGGAGGGCTTCGATCGCCCGAAAACATCGGTTAGTGGCCGGGGGCGCGACGGCGTGTGGGCGTCTGGCGCCTTTCAGGACGTTTGATGCACCAGATGCGCCTGGCTGCTGCTGGTGATGGAGCCGATCTGGCCAACCTCGGCGACGATGTCGCGCAGGCGCGGGCCGAGCACCCGCTCCCAGTCGAGGTGTTGCTCGGCGAACACCCGCCCGTTGGCCCCGATCCGCCGCACCAGCCCCGGGTCGTTCAGGGCGCGAATGGTCTGCTGGGCCATCTCTTCGGCGTTGTGCGCCAGCAGGACGTTCTCCTCGTGGCGCAGCGGCAACCCGCGAATGCCCGCGGGCAGCGACACCAGGCAGCGCCCCATGGCCAGGGCCTCGGAAACTTTCATCTTGGTTCCCGAGGCATCCTCGTAGGGGCTGACGAAAATGGCGCTCTGGCGGTACACCGGGCGGATGTCCGGGACGCGCCCGGTAAACTCGACCCCGGGAACGTTGGCAAATTCCCGGCGTGTCTCCTCGCTGAAGGCTCCGCCCAGAATGAAGCGCGCATCGGGAACGGCGCTCCGCACGCGCGGGTATACCTGGTGCATAAAGAAGCGCAGAGCCTTCAGATTGCGCACGTCAGAGGTGCCGGTGAAGAGGATCGTTCGCCCGGGATCAATCGACCAGTCGGGAGCGAAATACGCGCAATCCAGGCCGTTCATCAGCACATCAACCTTCGCCGTCGGGCTGACCTCGAGCGTGAGCTGGCGGTCCTCTTCGCACACCGAGAGGATGCGCCCGAAGCGGGGATAGACCCGCCGGCAGAAGCGGTAGGTCTGGTTGCGATTGACCCGCGCCACCAGGCGCAGCAGCGGGTTGCTGAACTGCCGCGCGTGCACGTCCCAGTAGTGGACGTCGGCGTCCCACTGGTCGAGTACCCAGCGCGGTCCCGGCGCCTCGAGGATCGGCGCCGTCCACAGGCTCAACGCGGCCACCACCCAGTCGCCCGGCTTCGGGCGCAATGCCCGGAGTTGTGGGGTAGCGGCAAAGGAATGTTCGGCCATGGCCGCGTGGTACGACAGCCCGCGGGTGAGCGCGCGCCGGGCGATAGCCAGTTGATCGCGCAAGGTCGTGTCGCGGCGCGGGATCTGGTGGATGCTCCGGGCGTAGGTTTGAACTTTCGCCAGTTGTTCAGCGGTCAACGGAACGCGCTGCATCAGGTAGAGGTCGATCGGGAAGCCGCGCGCCAGTTCTTTCAACAGGTAGTAACCGCGTTGCGTGCCGCCGGTAAAGTTCAGTTCAAGCACAAAGAGTTTGAGGGGATTCATGCCGTCTCCCACGCAGCTTGTCATCGGCATTTCTGCTTTCCTAACGTGAACATACGCCCTCGGCGAGGGGGGTGGGGAAACCCGGTTTCCCCATCCCCCCACCCGGTGGGAGGGTTTGGGAGGGCGCAGTCCTCCCAGGAAGAACCTCTTTTCATCCTGTTCGTGTGCGGCGGAGCCGTATGGATGGCTACCGTGAACATGCGCCCTCGGCGAGAGGGGTGGGGAACCCGGGTTTCCCCACCCCCCGCCCCGCAGGGGAATGGGGAAACCTGATTTCTCCGTGAGGGCGCAGCCCTTGCGCAGGGGGATGGGGACACCGGATTTCCCCAGCCCCCGCTCGCGGGCGGGTGTGGGAGGGCGACGCTCTCCCCGGAAGTCGCTGTTCGCCCTTCATGCGCTTGCGAAACTGCGGCGGGGCCATCGCTGCCCTGACGCGGCGCATCCTGCGGGCATGTTACCAAACGACCGCATGGATCGCGTGAGGCAGGAGTGACAAAACTGACAGCCCGATGATGAAGCGGGATTCAGGGGCCCCCGCGGAGATCGGCATAGGTCGTCACCACCACATCCTGCCGTCCCTCCGGGCCTTGCTCGTCGAGATCGTTTGCCAGCAGGTAACGGCGGTAGGTGTGTTCGAGGAGCCCGGTTTGTCCAAGCTGGTAGTAGGCGCGCAGAAGCCAGGCAACCACCTCGTCGGCGCTTTCGTCGCTGTCGAAGATCTGGCTGCACAGCGCGACACACTCGGCAAGACGACCGCTGGTGTACCTTGCTTCCGCCACTCGCTCCGCGGCGATCAGAAAATTGCCCCGGAGATGGTCGCGCCGGCTGCGCGCCCAGGGGGCGCCGTTGGGCAGGTCGATCAGGTAGGGGCCGCCGTAGAGGTGGAGCGCCTGGGTGTACAGGGGCGCGGCGGCTGCCAGTCCTTCGGAGGCCTCGGTGTGGGTGGCGAGGGCGAAGGTCTGCTCGAAGGCCTGCACATCGCTCTGATAAGCTTCGGGATTGAGCAGGCAGTGGTTATCGGCGACGATCAGGGCCTGCTCGGCAAACGCCGCGCCGCGCAGGCTGGCCAGCAGGTCGCGCAGGGCTTGCAGGGTTCGCCCGATGGTGGCGGCGCGCCGGCTTCCCCAGACCGCCGCTTCGAGGGCGGCGATGGTTGTTCCTTGCCGGCCGCAGTGCAGCAGGTACCCCAGCACGCCCTGGAGTTTCTGCCAGCCTACGCTGCCGTGCTCGCGGCGCACCCAGGCATCGAGGGGCACCTCATGGTGATCCACAAACAGGCGTAGCCGGCCCAGCGATTCGATGTACACTCCCGTGAACGGCTCGCTGTGGACGGGCACATCGGTCAGGCGAGCGACATGCTGCGAAGCGAGCTGGGCCTGCTGGCGAACGTGAGCGTCGGGCGAGGAAAGGCAGCGGCGCAGCAGGGTCAGGGCGTGATTGCCGTAGGCGCCGAGGAGGATGGCCCAGGCGTGCCGCTGCACCGTCATGTCGGGGTGGGTCAGCAGGGGGAGGTAGGGCACGGCAGGGTTGTAGTCGAGTGGCTGCATAGATTAAGGTTCCGACAGCAGCGGGCAGGCTCCAGACAAGCGAGGCGCCCCCAACGACCGCGGTCGAAGGGGGCGCGCTTCCCATCACATAAACTTCTGCGACTCCGAGTGGGCTCGAACCACCAACCTACAGCTCCGGAGGCTGTCGCTCTATCCAATTGAGCTACGGAGTCTCGCTGCGACTAGAGTATAACGTAGGAGTTGGTGACTGTCAATGGCCCCCCGGGGTAGGAAGAACTAACGTGAGAATAGGCTGCTAGAGCAGGGGTGTGGGGAAACCAGGTTTCCCGACGCCCCTGCCCGCGGGAGGGTGAGGGCGCAGCCCGCCCGCAGGAGGGTTTGGGAGGGCGCAGCCCTTCTTTTTTTCATCCCGTCGGTGTGCGGCGCGACCCGCATGGACGGCTAACGTGAACATAAGCCCTCGGCGAGGGGGTGGGGAAACCCGGTGTCCCCACGCCCCCGCCCCGCAGGGGCATGGGGAAACCGGGTTTCCCCATGCCCCCACCCGCGGGAGGGTTTGGGAGGGCGTAGCCCTCCCAAGAACAACCGTAGGTTCATTGCGGCGTTGTGCGGCGCGCGCCGCATGGACGGCTGAGGTGAAGCCATGTCTGGATACATCGAAACCCGGCAGGTAGGGCGCGCCGGGCCTGCGGCGCGGAGTCAGTCACCGGAAACACGCTCCGCCAGATCGCCCCGTGGCCCG
>DAOTYR010000182.1:0-8169 GCA_034434655.1 Chloroflexaceae bacterium | reverse complement strand
TAGCGCCGGAGAGCCGGAGAGCTGACGGCCGGATTGTCACGTTCGTTTGAACCATGCCTTCGCAACCTTTCGCCTGCAGATCCGGTTTACCTGATGGGCTGATCAGCCAGACGCGCCGCCGGGCGCCGCGCAACGCCCGGCCCACGATCAGGAAAGGGTAGCAGGACCATGACACAGGTGAAGGGCACGATCAATCGCGTGGAGTTGCTCGGCTGGCTGGGCGCGGACCCGGAGATGCGCTTCATCTCCTCGGGCGCTGCCGTTTGTCGCTTCCGCGTGGCAACCAAACGCTTCGGCGGCCAGGACGCCGAAGGCCGGCGCGAGTATGAAACCGACTGGACCACCGTGGAGGTGTGGGACCGGCTGGCCGAACTCTGCAACAGCTACCTGCACAAGGGCAGCCGCGTGCGCGTCAGTGGCGCCCTGCGGACCGACACCTGGACCGACAAGGCCACCAACCAGCCCCGTTCGCGCACCTACGTTCGCGGCGATGACGTGCTCTTCCTCGACAATCGCCCCGGCGTGCCCGCCGAGGCAGTCGCCGTCTCCGAGGCCGGCGACGCCCCCGCGGACGAGGATGTGCCGTTCTAGGCCCCAATACTATCAAATCAGCCGTCCATGCGGCTCCGCCGCACAACGCCGCAATGAACATACGGTTATTCCTGGGAGGGCGCAGCCCTCCCACACCCTCCCGCGGGCGGAGGCATGGGGAAACCCGGTTTCCCCATGCCCCTGCCCCAGCAGCTTATTTTCACGTTAGGTGACTGTCCCCTCCTCAGCTCTCCCCCGCCGGGAGCGGAAGTGCGGCTCCTCCCCCCAGCGGGGGGAGGTTGGGAGGGGGGCTGAAGCGCCGCATGCGCTTATGTGACAGGAGCTATGCGGTCGCCTTCCGGCGGGGAGGGGTGGAGGGCCGCGCCCCCCAGGTAACCACGCGGCGCGCCTCACCGCCCGACGGTAATCGTTGCCACCTCGATGGCGCCTTCGGGCAGCGGCGCGCCGTTGACCGTCACCGGGGGCCGCGCGCCGCTGTTCGGGTCGTACATCCCCACGATGACGCGGTATGCGCCCGGCGCCATGGTCGGCGGCAGATAGACGTCGTTGTGGTCCACCACCAGACTTCCGGCGCGCCACGCGCTGGTCGGATAGCGGCCCTGCCAGGGCGGAGCGTCGCGCTGGGTCGGGCGACGGCCCTCGGCGTCAACCAGGTGGACGAAGATGTAGTAATCGGTCGCGAACGGGCCTTCAACTTCCCAGAAGGTGCGCAGGCCGAGCACCCCGCCCGGGGCGAAGGTGGTGGCGGGCACAAGCATCGGCGGTTGCCCGTCTCCCGAAGGGTCGCCGATGGTCACGCCGCGCAGCCGCGCCGCGCCGATGCGGACGTCGTCGTTCAAGGGCTGCCGCGCGTCGCCGGCGCCGAGGCCGGTGGCAAAGACCAGGATATGCGGCCCCAGCATCTCTTCGCGCCGCACGCGCGGCCCGAACTCGGCGACGGTGGCTGGCAGCAGTGGCGCGTAAGCCGGCGGAACGGCGATCTGTCCCCAGCTATGCGAGGTGGCGATCAGGTAGGCGAAGCCCTGGGCGCGGTACCAGGCCAGGTCGTGCCCGGCCAGACGCGGCACGTAGCTCCAGCGCGGCTCGGTAGGACTGGGCACAGGGGGCAACTCGGCGGCGAGACGCGCGCCGGGAGGCACATGGGCGTCGATCCAGTTCAGCAGTTGCCGGCGGCTGTCACCGGCGGCCTGGCGGCTCACCTCGGCGGCCGAGCGCAGCGCCGGCGGCATCACCAGCGCCAGGACCAGGGCCGCCAGGGCGAACCACCGCGCCGTCGCGGCGCGCGGGGCCAGCAGGCGCGGCAGTTCAACCGCCGCTACCCCCGCCGGGAGCGCGCAGGCCACCAGCAGGGGCAGCATGTTCTGCATGAAATGGGTTGGCCGCGACAGGTGCAGCAACAGCGAGGGCGCCGCGAAGCCGAGCCAGACCCCCAGCACCGCCGGGCAGCGCCAGGCCAGGATCAGCAGGCCCGCCAGCACGATCAGGCAGGCCAGGAGGCCCAGCCCGTCCCCCAGGAAGAACTCAATGTACCCTCTCACGTTCCATGCGCCGCGGTAGTGGCCATTGCCGCCACCGTAATTGCCCCACTGCTCAACGATCCCCCGCCATACCTGCTCCCACCGCAACAGCGCGTAGGGCGTGCCCGCGACAAAGGTCGCCATCGCCGTCAAACCCGCCGCCAGCAAGCGCGCTGCCTCGCGGCCCGCGCCGCGCCAACCGGCCCCGCGTCCATCCCAGGCGCGCAGGGCCGCCGCGGCCACGATGGCCCCTGCCACAACACCGGCGTTGTACTTCGTTGAAGCCGCCAGACCGGCAAAGGCCGCCGCCGTCAGATAGGCCCGCCAGGTGCCCTCGCGCAGAGCCAGCAGCGCCGCTCCCAGGGCCAGGGTGGCCAGCAACGTCGCCAGGGCGTCGGTGGTGGCCCATTGCGAGAAGCGTAGATGCAACGGCAGCAGCGCGACCAGCAACGCCCCGACCAGCCCTGCCCCCGCGCTCCAGCCCCGCGCGCCCAGAGCATACGCCGCCAGCGTCGTCAGCGCCCCGACCAGGGCCGTGAGCAGCCGCGCCGCCAGAAAGAACTCCGGCACCGTGGTGACGATATGGGTCGTGATCAACATCTCGTGGATGGGGGCGTAGACCCCCGCGGCCCGCCCCCAGAGGTAGCGGGCCTGGATCACGGCCAGCAGCAGATAGGTGTGCAGTGAAGGCTTCCAGAAAAGTTGCTGGTTGGGATCACCCGTGCGCAGCATGGTGAGCGCCTGGTCGAGATGCACCGGCTCATCGGGATGATCCACGAACGGCAGGGTCTGGCCGATGGTAGCGGCGCGCAGCAGCAGGGCGCCCAGCCCCAGACCCGTCAGCGCGAGCCAGAGCAACCAGGGGCGTCCGGCAACGCGAGCGCGTTCCTTGCCGGACGCAGCGATATCGGTGAGCGCGATCTTTTTCATCATACCCCTGCCCCTGGGAGGGTTCACAGGTACCGTTGGGAAGGTCGCGGAGCCGCGCCGCAACCGCCTTCGTTTCCACCCACGTGGTATGCTGGCATTGGGTCCACGCCGCGCGGCGTTACGCTGGTTGCAGCGACGTGGTATGATAGCGCGCGCCGCAATGACCAGCGGCGCGCTCGACAGGAGCAAGCTATGGGGTCCCAACGAATCGCACGTCGTATTCGCGCGGTGCCGCCCTCGGGTATCCGGCGCTTCTTCGATATCGCAGCCAGTATGCCCGACGTGATCTCGCTGGGGGTCGGCGAGCCTGACGCGATGACCCCTGCCGAGATTCGCGCAGCGGGCCAGCGCTCGATCGACCAGACCACCGCCTACACCTCGAATTCGGGTCTGCTGGAGTTGCGGGTCACCCTGGCCGCGCATCTCAACCGGCTCTACGGCGCCGACTACGACCCCGAAGACGAACTGCTGATGACCGTGGGCGCCAGCGAGGCCATGCTGATCGCCGCCCTTGCCGTGCTCGATCCGGATGACGAGGTGCTCGTGCCGGAGCCGTGCTTCGTCGCCTACCCGGCCGCTGTGTTGTTCGCCGACGCGAAGCCGGTATACGTGCCGACGTGCGTGGAGGACAGCTTTCAAGTAAGCGGTGCGGCCCTGGAGGCTGCGATCACCCCGCGCACAAAAGCCATCGTGATCGGTTATCCCAATAACCCGACCGGCGCGGTGCTTTCGCGGGAGCGCATGCTCGAAGTTGCCGCCGTTGCCGAACGGCACGATCTGCTGGTCATCTCGGACGAGATCTACGATCGCCTGGTCTACGGCGTCGAGCACACATGTTTCGCCGCGCTCCCCGGCATGCGCGAGCGCACCATCCTGATTGGCGGGTTTTCCAAGGCTTATGCAATGACCGGCTGGCGGCTAGGCTGGCTGGCCGCTTCCGCAGAGATCACCGCCGCGGCCCGCAAGGTACACCAGTACGCCATCATGTCCGCGCCGACCATGAGCCAGTACGCGGGGTTGGCGGCCCTGCGCTTCGGCGAAGCGAGCGTGCGCGCCATGCGCGACGAGTACGACCGGCGGCGCCGGATCATCGTCGGCGGGCTGCGACAGATCGGCCTGCCGACCTTTGAGCCGCGGGGCGCCTTCTACGCCTTTCCCTCCATCGGGCATCTGGGAATGAGCAGCGAGGAGTTTTGTGAGCGCCTTCTGACCGAAGAGCGGGTCGCGGTGATCCCCGGCGATGCCTTCGGCCCCAGTGGCGCCGGCTACGTGCGTGTCTGCTATGCGGCATCCCTTGACAAGATTGAAGCGGCGCTTGAGCGCATCGAACGCTTGGTGCGCCGCGTGACCTGACGTGAACATACGCCCTCGGCGAGGGGGGTGGGGAAACCGGGTTCCCCCACGCCCCCGCCCGCGGGAGGACCTGGCTCTCACGCAGGGGTACGGGGAAACCCGGTTTCCCCATCCTCTCACCCGGTGGAAGGGTCTGGGAGGGCTGCGCCCTCCCAGGAACATTTTTCATCCCGTTAGTGCGTGGCGTAGCCCCATGGACAACTGAGATGAAGCGAAGGAGGAACCGGACCATGCCCGTAGAATTGAGCAATCCGCCAGACCTGGCAGAAGGCCAGCCGCAGCCCACGGTTGTTGACGGTGAGCTTCGCTGCGCGCTCACCGGGGTGCCGGTCAGCCCCGACGAGGCGTACTGGGCGCCGCCGCTCATCACCACGCGCCAGTTGATCGAGACCGTGCTCAAGACCCTGTTTACCGCGCCGGGCGCCCTCGGGCAGGTGTTGTTCGGCGAACTGCCGAACGTGCCCTACGCGCCCGCCGCGCGCGAGCAACTTGCCGCCCGGCGCACGGTTGAGCAGTTGAAGCTGCTTGGTTTGATCCTGCTGCTGGGCGCGCTGATGGTGGTGCCGATCGTGCTGCTCTCGTCGTGAGGCGACGTACGTGTTCACATGGCTCCTGGGAGCGCGGGCATCTTGCCCGCGTAGGGGCGACGAGGGCGGGATGCCCGCGCGCCCAGGAGCGTGGGTTACCCCCAGGTGTGCACCGTTACCCCGACAGCTTGATCGGCCATAGAATCAAGAAGCTCACGATCGATCGTGAGCTTCTTGCGTGTGGCGGACCCGACGGGATTCGAACCCGCGATCTCAGCCTTGACAGGGCTGCATGTTAACCGCTACACCACGGGTCCCTCTGGTGACCCCAGCGGGATTCGAACCCGCGATCTCCACCTTGAGAGGGTGGCGTCCTAGGCCGCTAGACGATGGGGCCACGACCGCAGCGCCTTTGTGAGTATACCATACGTCGTAAGGGAATGCAAATGCGTCTAACGTGAACGTACGCCTTCGGCGAGGGGGGTGGGGAAACCGGGTTTCCCCACGCCCCCGCCCCGCAGGGTATGGGGAAACCGGGTTTCCCCATACCCCCCCAACCGGTGGGAGGGTTTGGGAGGGCGACGCCCTCCCAGGAAGGATGTTCATCCCATCGGTGTGCGGCGCGAGCCGCATAGACGGCTGATGATGCACTAGTAGCGACGCAACATATCGGCGAGGCGATGGCGCAGCCCGCGCTGCTGCCAGTTTACGCGCCAGAGCAGGCGCTGAACCATCTGGGCGTCGTAGGCCTGGCGGGCATTGTGCCAGGCATCGAACGGATCAAACAGCCCGCGTCCTTCTTCGTCGAAGCTATTGGCGACGTAGGGAAGCACGGTGCCATTGAGATCGCGGGGGATGTTTGCCCCGCCTTCGACCAGGAGGCGCACCACCTCGGCTGAGGGGCCGAGCCGACGCATCCGAGCGGGGCCAAGAATAGCGGCGAGCCGCGCGCGGGCCTGGCGCGGATCGCGACAGATGGCGCGCAGCATCACCCGTTGCAGGCCCACAGGCGGCAAGGGGAGCGCGGAGAGCGCGGGCGCGCGCCGCAGATCTGGACCGAACGCTATCTGGCCGGCGTGTTGGAACACGTCCAGTTCGAGGGGGGGAGCGCCGCGCGGAGCGTGCATCGTCGCCGTGACAAAGCAATTCGGCGGCAACAGCGGCTGTTCTGCTGCGGGGATACCGGGAAGGGCAAGGCGGCGTTCTCCGTGGCGGCCAGGACGCACCAGCCGGTTGAGGTACAGATCAAGTTCGTCGGCGGTCAGGCCCTTGAGAAGCACCAGATAGACCTTGCCGCTATTCTCGGGGGCGGCCGCCTCGTGGAGCGTCTCAAGATACTGGCTGACGCCGAAGCGCTCGTGAATGCCACGGTAGTAACTGCTCTGGCTGGAGCGCCGCGCCCAGCGATCCGAGCCGATCGTGATCGCCTGCCCACTCTCGTGCCCGACCAGCGCCGCGGCGAAGCCGGCGGCGAGGGCGGCCCTGCCGGCGCCCTCGCGCCCGGTAAGCACGACGAAGGGGTTGGTCTTGAGCGAGACGTAATAGTTGATCAGCAGGGATCGGGGAAAGTAATCGCCGAGGGCGGTAACCAGATGGCGCACCAGGCGCTGCTCGCCGCCACCGGCCAGTTGAGCGCGATAAGCGGGCAGACTTGCCCAGGGACGCGGATTTCCTGTCACGTGGCCTCCATTGGCCGTGCCGGCGGCGTCGTTGCCGGCGGCAGTGGAGTTATAGGCGATCATAGAGCCTTCCACTTGTAAGGTTCGCCGGCTACGTCGCCGGCGCCTGGATCAGTCTTCGCATGGACGGCACACCCCCACCGGGGGCTATGCCGTTCGCGCGCTGCAGCACCCCCCGCCGCAGCAGCCGCCACCCGATGCGGGTGCTGGAGCCTCGCTGAGCGCCGCGCTGCCACGTGTCGCCGTGGCGAAGAGTGACAGGCGTCGCTGGATCTGGACGCTCTGGCACGTAGGGCAGGTTATATCGGCGTCGTCCTGGTCCATTCGGCGCAGGCGGTCGAAGCGGCATTCACAATCAAGACACCGGTACTCGTACATCGGCATGGCGCTACCTCGATGCTGACGGGAGAGAAACAGGCATGTTCACACGCGCCAATTATACCATGGCGGCACGACTGCCGACTACATGGCTTTCCAGGGGTACCTGTGCACACCTGGGGCAACCCACGCGCCCGCGAGCGAGGGCATTTCGTCCCCGTCGCTTCTCCGCGGGCAAGATGCCCGCGCTCCCAGGAGAAATGTGAACACTTACTTCCAGGGTACCTGTGCACACCTGGGTAACCCACGCGCCTGGACGCGCGGGCATCCCGCCCTCGTCGCCCCTACGCGGGCAAGCCACCCGCGCTCCCGGGAGCAAGGTGAACACGTTCCAGGAATCAGGCCGGGGCGTGGGGACATCTGGTGTTCCCACCTCTTGCATCTCAACGGGAGGCTAATAACCGTACTTCGCCCAGAAGGCCTGATCGTGTTCTTTGGCGGCGCGCTCGATGAGCTTCTCGCTGATCATGTTCAGACGCACCAGAATCTGCCCCAGGCTGAGGCGCTGGTTCTTCTGGTCGAGGCGGAGTTGTTCCGCCAGGGCCAGCTCGAGTTGCTGTGGCGTGATGTAGTTCTGTTCCACCAGATACTCACCGAGCACCTGTGGAGCGATGCGGAGCCGGCTGCGTTCTTGCTGTTGAATGATCAACGCGCGGGCAAGTTTGCCAGGGGTGATCATTCCCTGACGGAGCAGCAGTTGCCCGAGCCGCCGGTCCGTGGTAATAGGGGTGCCAGTGTGTTGAGATTTGAGAACCTCGCGCAGTTCTGCTGGCGAAATCTCGCCCATCGAAACGAGGATCTCCCCTAACAGGCGCGCCCGCGGCGATTCATGGAAATACGATGTCTTGACATCTGAGAGCAGACGCAGGGTGCGAATCTCGTTGAGCCGGCTCATAGCCGCCCGATTGTCGGGTTCGACTGCCAGCACGGCTTCGAGGTAGGCGATTTGAAGGTCTTCATTTTCTGGAGCCAGTACCGCCGCGCGTTCCAGACAGTCACGCCGCTGGCGCAGATCGGTCACCAACTCGCTCAGCGCCAGCCAGGCGTCGAGACACTGGTAGCCTTCGAGCAGATGCGCCCGCAGCGCCGCCAGGTTGTTCCGGTTGGCAGCGACAACCGGGCAAGGGTAAGGGCACCGTTTCATCGGGACAGTTCCTCGCCATTGACCAGCAACTCGCTTAGAGAACAAAAGATAGGATTCTTATTATACTACGTTATGCAAATCAGCCATCC
>DAOTYR010000181.1:0-8802 GCA_034434655.1 Chloroflexaceae bacterium | reverse complement strand
CGGCCCGCCGGCGTTGCAATGGCCCTGATTCTCGCCATGACCCGGCAGGCGCGCCGGAGCTACCTGGTATAATAAGACGATAGGAGTTATGCCGTCCCCTCCCGGCGGGGAGGGACGAGGCGGCCGCGGGTCCTCCGCGAACCGGTCGTCTCCCACCGGCGGCGAACCGGGGCTTGCGGGCAGGCCGGGCCTCCACCGCGTGCGTCCTGGCACCAACGCGATGAACCTGCCAGGACCTATCTGCATCATCACATGGCACTGCGCACCTTGACGATCGATCTGGAGCGCGGGCACGCTCGCCAGCACCTTCCCGCCACCGTCGAGCGCGACTATCTGGGGGGCCGCGGCGCGATCGCCTGGCTGCTCTGGAACCATCTCCCGCCTGATACTCCGCCGCTGGCGCCCGAGAACCTGTTGATCTTCGCCGCCGGCCCCCTGGCCGGTCTGAATGCCTTTGCCACCGGGGGCTTTGTCGTGGGCGCCCGTTCGCCGCTTACCGGCTCGATCGGGTATGGCTGGGCGGCGGGGCATTGGGGCGCCGCGCTCCGCCGCGCCGGTTGCGATGTGCTCGTGGTGCGCGGGCAGGCCCCTGAGTGGGTCTATCTGTATATTGATGGAACCAGCGTGCGCCTGCGCCCCGCGGCCCAGTTGATGGGCCTCGATACCGTGGCCACCGAGGCGGCGCTGCGCGCCGCGCTCGGCGATGATGTGCGCGTGATCTGTCTCGGCCCGGCGGGCGAGAACGGGGTGGCCTACAGTAGCATTGTTGCCGAGGGACGCTACATGGCCGAACCGGCTGGCACCGCCCTGGTGATGGCCCAGAAGCGCCTCAAGGCGATCGCCGTCCGTCCAGGCGCCGGCCCGCTCCCGGCCCAGGATGAGCAGCGCCTGGCCGCCGCGCTGGAGGTCATTCGCCGGCGCGTGGAACGGAGTCCGGTCGCCGCGGCCATTCGCCAGAGGGGCGACCTGCACCTGCTCGAGCGGGCCAGCGCCCTGGGCGCCCTCAGCGGGCGCAACGGCCGCGATGGTCTGGTGACGCCCGCCGTCCCGGAACTTCCGGGCGAGCGGCGCAGTCGCGGGTGCGCCGGTTGCCCGATGCCATGCTATTTTGATCTGGAGACCCCCGCGGGCAGCGCGCCGATGCCTGACCTGGAGACGGTCGCCGGCTTCGGCGTCCGCTGCGGTATCAGCGATGGCGCCGCGCTCACGGCGATCGCCGGGCGCTGTCTGCGCCTCGGCCTCGACCCGGCCTCGACCAGCGCCACGGTGGCCTTTCTCATGGAGTGCCAGGCCGAGGGCTTGAGCCTGTCCAGCGCGCTGCGCTGGGGCGACGCCACGGCGGTGCTGGAAGCGCTCGAACGGCTGGCCACGCCCCAGGAACGGCGCGATCTGCTCTCCCTGGGCGTCGGCGAGATTGCCGAGGTGTTCTGGGGTGGAGCGGCCTTCGCGCCCCAGAGCAAGGGTCTGGCGATGTCGGCCCTCGATCCACGGGCGCTCACCGGCTTCGCCCTGGCCATGGCCACGGCGCCCATCGGCGGCGATGCGCGTTACAGTATGCCGTACGCCGATCTGCTCGATGAGCCGCCCGCCTGGTTGCCTGAAGCCCCGCCTACCCCCGCGAGCGCCCAGAACCAGGCCATGCGGCTGATCTGGCACGAGCGCTTCGCCGCCGCCCTCGACGCCGCGGGTGTCTGCCGGCGCCTGGGCCTGCTGGCCTATCAGGTCTCGCCGGGCGAACTGCTGGCCATGATCGGCGCGGCAACGGGGATGGCCCTCTCTGCCGCCGATGTGGCGCGCCTGGGCGAACGGATCGTGACGGTGGAACGGCTCTTCGCGCGACGCTACGCCGATAACGGGGGGCGCGATGACCTCCCTGCCCGCTGGTGCGAGCAACCGCTCGTCGAGGGGCCCGCCGCCGGACAACTCCCGCCCCTCGCCGACCTGCTGGCCGAGTATTACCGGCGCCACGGCTGGAACGCCGATGGCGTTCCGGGACCGGATCGCCTGGCCGAGCTGGGGATCAGGCATGGGTAGCGTCCGGCCGCAATCTGCAACCCGCTTGCCGCGCCGCATGGTGGTCAAGCTCGGCACCAGCGTGCTCACCGCTGGCACCGACCGGCTCAACCGCCCGTACATGGTTGGCCTGGCGCGGCAGGTGGCGACCCTGCGCGAGCAGGGCAGCCAGGTGCTGCTTGTCTCGTCGGGGGCGATTGCGGCGGGTCGTGAGCGGCTCGGAAGCGCGCTGAGCCAGCGTTCGCGCGCCAATGTGCCCCTCAAGCAGGTGTTTGCCGCCGTGGGCCAGAGCCGGCTCATGCACCTCTATGAGCAACTCTTTGAGATCTACGGGCTGCACGTGGCCCAGGCCCTGCTCACCCGCGATGACCTGCGCGACCGGCGGCGCTACCTGAACGCCCGCAATACGCTGACCCTCTGCCTGGAGCGCGGCATCGTGCCGATTGTCAACGAAAATGACGCCGTGGTCACCGCCGAGATCCGTGTGGGCGATAACGATAACCTCTCGGCTCTGGTCGCCGGCCTGGTGGGCGCCGACTTGCTGCTGATCCTCACCGACATCCCCGGTCTCTACAGCGCCGACCCGCGCAGCGATCCTTCCGCCGAGTTGATCCCTGAGGTGCCGGTGATTGACGAACGCATCTGGGCTGTCGCCGGGGATGCCGGCACTGCCCGGGGAACCGGCGGCATGCGCACCAAGATCCAGGCCGCCGATCTGGCTACCCGCTCCGGCACCACGGTGGTCATCGCCTCGGGCGCCGAACCTGACGTGATCCTGCGCGTGGCCGGCGGCGAGCGCATCGGCACCCGCTTCCCCGCCCACGCCAGTTATCCCGACGCGCGCCGGCGCTGGATCCTCGCCGAAACGGCGCGCCTCAGTCGCCTGGTGGTTGACGCAGGCGCCGTCAACGCCCTGGTGCACGCCGGTCGCAGCCTGCTGCCGGCGGGGATCGTCGCCGTGGAGGGCGAGTTCGACCGGGGACAGACGGTGCGCATCTTCGCCCCCGATGGCCGCGAGATCGCCCGCGGCTTGACCCAGTACCGCGCCGCCGATGTGCGCGCCATCAAGGGCTTGCACTCGGCCCAGATCGCCGAGACCCTGGGCTATGACTATGGCCCCGAGGTGGTGCATCGGGATGATATGGTGATCCTGCTGTGAGCAAGATTCTTCTTGGGAGGGCGAAGCCCTCCCAAACCCTCCTACCGGGTGGGGGGATGGGGAAACCCGGTTTCCCTATTTTCACGTTAGAAGCCATGCCGATTGAAATCCGTCCGCTCCGAAGCTACAGCGAGTACCTGGCCTGCGAGGAGTTGCAGCGCGAAGTCTGGGGCGCGTTTGGCGCGGCGCCTTACCATGTGCTGCTGACGGTGCAGCGCAACGGTGGGCTGGTGCTGGGGGCCTTCGACCACGACGCCCCCGGTGCGCCGCTGGTTGGTTTCGTATTCGGCTTCCTGGGCCGCGATGCCGCCGGGCGGCTCAAGCACGCCTCGCATATGGCCGCCGTGCGTTCGGCCTACCGTGACGCCGGCATCGGCGAGCGCCTCAAATGGGCCCAGCGTGAGCGCGTGCTGGCCCAGGGCCTCGACCTGATCACCTGGACCTTCGACCCCCTGATTGCCCGCAACGCCCGGCTCAACCTGCGCAAACTCGGGGGCGTCTGCCGCGCCTACATCCGCAACATCTATGGCCCTGAGCCGGAGGACCCCCACGGCGAACTGCCCAGCGACCGCTTTCTGGTGGAGTGGTGGATCGCCTCGGAGCGGGTGGCTGCCCGCGCTGACGGGGCCCGGCCCCACGATGATCTGCGAGGCCGGGCGCCACTGGTCAATCCCGATCCCCGCGAACCCTCGATCGAGCCTGCGGGCGAGCCTTTCGTGCTCCAGATCCCTTCCGACATCGATGCCCTCCGCGCCGCCGACATGCCAATGGCCCGCGCCTGGCGCTACCAGGTGCGGGCCATCGCCGAGGCGGCCTTCGCCGCAGGCTACGTGGTCACCGACTTCGCTCCCGCGGGGGCGGTAGGGTTGTACCTGTTTGAACGGCGGTCCTTGCCGTGAGGTGCCATGTTAGATTTTACGTACAGGAATTACGTGGTGGAGGGGTGTGGGGAAACCGGGTGTCCCCACCCCCCGCCCGCGGGAGGGTATGGGAGGGCGAAGCCCTCCCAGGAAGTAGGTTCATCCCGTCGGGGTGCGGCGCGAGCCGCATGGATGGCTGGTTGGTGGAGGGCCTGCGGCCCTCCACCCCTCCTCGCCGGGAGGCGACCGCGTGCCTCCTGTTGCTGAGCGGAGGAGCCTGGCCCCTCCGCGCCGACCCGCGAATCACAGCGGATCGGCGCCGTCAAGGCTACACTGATCGCAGTACACCAGCGACTCCCCCTCCACCACCACCACGCCGTCCTGGTTGGTGATCGTCGTGTGCAGCGTAACGATGGGCTTATCCTCGCGCACTGCGGTCACCTCCACCGCGGTGGTCACCGTGTCGCCGATGTAGATCGGCTTGCGAAAGTTGAGCGTCTGCTTGAGGTAGATCGTGCCGGGACCGGGCAGACGCATGCCGAGGACGGCGGAGATCAGGCCGGCGGCGAGCATGCCGTGGGCGATGCGTCGCCCGAAGCGCGACTCACGGGCAGACAGTTCATCAATGTGGACCGAGTTTTGATCGCCGGTGATCGCGGCAAAGAGCACGACGTCGGCCTCGGTCACGGTTTTGCGCATACTGGCGCGCTGACCGACGCGAAGGATGCGATCCATGGTTTGCTCCTGGTTGGGCGCGCTACGGCGCGCGCCAGCGCGCCAGCGCCGGGGAAATTGCCCTTCCTCATCCTACGCGGTATGGTTACACGCCAGACCCTCCCACCGGGTGGGGATATGGGGAAACCTGGTTTCCCCATATCCCCCGCTTAAAGGCCAGGCCCTCCCGTGGGCGGGGGCGTGGGGAAACCTGGTTTCTCCATACTCCTTGCTCGCGGGCTGCGCCTCCCAAACCCGCGGGTGGGGGCTTGGGGAAACCTGGTTTCCCCATACCCCTGCTCAAGGGCCAGGCCCTCCCGTGGGTGGGGCGTAGGGAAACCCGGTGTCCCCATCTTCCTTGCTCGCGGGCTGCGCCTCCCAAATCCGCGGGCGGGGGCGAGGGGAAACCTGGTTGTTTCTCCATCCTGCAAACGACAGGGAGGACGATGCCCTTCCCGGCCCCTTTAGAGGGGGTATCCACATAGCCCTCTATGGTAGGCCGGCGGCCCACTGCAACACGGCGGCGGCCACGTCGGCGGGGCGTTCCATCGGCGCCATATGCCCGGCGTCAAGCTCCACCAGGCGGGCGTGGGGCAGGCGTCGCTGGAACTCCTTCCACGAGCGGTCAATGATCAGGTCGGAGTGGATGCCGCGCAGCAGCAACAACGGCGCCCGCAGGCGCCCGAGGGCGTCCCAGGTATCTACGGGGATGAGCGAGAAGATATGGGCCTCCCAGGCGCGGGGCCAGGCCAGGGTCAGGCTGCCGTCGGGCGCAGGGCGGAGGGCGCCCTCCAGGTAGCCTTCGAGGGCCTCAGGGGTAAAGTCGGCGAAGACCCCTCGCCCCTGCAAGCGGGCGCGGGCCTCGTCGCGGCTGGCGAAGCGGTCACGCCGCCGGGCGGCGCCCCGGGCAATGGGGAAGCGCCGGTGCAACCCGAGGCGGCGCCCGGCCCAGAGCAGGGGCAGCATATGCCGGGGGAAGATCACCGGGTCGAGCAAAGCGACCCCGCGAAACAGGTCGGGCCGGTGCACAGCGCAGTAGAGGGTGAGGATGCCGCCCAGGGAGTGGCCGACGGCGATTACCGGGCCACCGGCGACCTGTTGCAGATCGTGGAGCATATCGCGGGCCAGGTCGTGCCAGGCCCGCACGTCGGGGGGGGCGCTGCTGGCCCAGAGGGGCCGTGGGCGGTAGCCAAGGACACGGTAGTGAGGGGTCAGACAGGCTGCCAGCGGGCGGTACGCTTCGGGTGGAAAGCCATTCGCCGGCGCCAGGTGCATAAGCGCCCCGGCGCCGCCAAAGTCGAGGTAGTGAGGATGCATAGGTGTTGGGACCTGCGCGGTGGAAGGGCGCGAGGAGGCGCAGCCGCCCCGTGTTCCCCTGTTTCCCGCCCGTGGCGGCGAGGAGGAGCGGTGAAACGCCGACAGCGCTCCCGTCGGGAGGCCACCGCGCACCTGCTGTTCCTTAGCATGGCTTCAGCCGTCCATGCGGCTCCGCCGCACAACGCCGCGATGAACATACGGTTGTTCCTGGGAGGGCGCAGCCCTCCCAGACCCTCCCGCGGGTGGAGGCATGGGGAAACCCGGTTTCCCCATGCCCCTGCGGTGCGGGGGTGTGGGGAAACCGGGTTTCCCCACACCCCTCGCCGAGGGCTTATTTTCACGTTAGAAAGGCCAGGCTGGATGGTACCCTCTCGTGCCGAACCGCCCCTTCCCTGACCCTCCCCCACGGGGGGAGGGAACCGGGCTCCTCCGCCCAGCGGGGGGAGGCTGGGAGGGGGGAACACTGCGAACGGCGAATCTCCTACGCCCCTCTGTCTTAGCGCCCCTCATCGCGCCGGCGCGGGCGCGGGCGATCGCCGCCATCGCGTGACGGGCCGCCCCGATCCGGGCGCGGGCCGCCGCTGCGGGGGGCCGCGCCGGCAGCCTTGCGGTCCTCGGGCGACTCGCCGGTGAGGACGGCGCGGCGGCTCAGGCTGATCTTGCCGGTGGAGGGATCAATGTCAATCACCATGACATTGATCTCATCGCCCAGTTGCACCACATCTTCGACGTTCTCCACCCGCTGTTCGGCCAGTTCGCTCACGTGCACCATGCCATCCTTGCCGGGGAGGATATTGACGAAGGCGCCGAAGGGCTTGATGCTCACCACCCGCCCCAGGAAGATGTCGCCGATCTTCGCCTCGCGGGTCAGCGCCTCGACCATGGCCACGGCCTGTTTGGCGGCCTCGCCATCGGCGGTAGTGATGAAGACGCGGCCATCGTCCTCCACGTCCACCTGGGCGCCGGTGGCGTCCACGATGCCGCGGATGGTCTTGCCGCCCGGTCCGATGAGCGCGCCGATCTTCTCCACCGGTATCTGGAGGGTGATGATGCGCGGCGCATAGATGGACAGTTCCTTGCGCGGCGCGCTGATCACCTGGTTCATTTTCTCGAGGATGAACAGGCGCCCGGCGCGGGCCTGGGCGAACGCCTCACGCATGATCTCGAAGGTGATCCCGGTGGTCTTGATATCCATCTGCAGCCCGGTCACGCCCGTCGCGGTGCCGGCCACCTTGAAGTCCATATCGCCCAGGGCGTCTTCGAGGCCCTGAATGTCGGTCAGCACACGGTACTGGCCGTTCTCGCCGGTGATCAGCCCCATGGCCACCCCGGCCACGGCGGCGCGGATCGGCACGCCGGCGTCCATCAGGCTCAACGAGGAGCCGCAGACCGAGGCCATCGAAGACGAGCCGTTCGAGGAGAGCACCTCGGAGACCAGGCGCATAGTATAGGGGAACTCCTCCTGGGGCGGCAGCACAGCGTAGAGCGAGCGTTCGGCGAGGGCCCCGTGCCCGATGTCGCGGCGGCGCGGGGCGCCGAGGCGGCGCACCTCGCCCGTCGAGAAGGGCGGGAAGTTATAGTGATGGATGTAGCGCTTCGTCGTCTCGATGCCCAGGTCGTCGAGGCGCTGCTCCTCGCCGGGCGAGCCCAGGGTGGTGATCGTCAACACCTGCGTCTGCCCGCGGGTGAAGAGGGCCGAGCCGTGGACGCGGGGAATGACGCCCACCTCGACGCTGATGGGGCGGATCTCGTCAAGGGCGCGCCCATCCACGCGGATGCCTTCGTCGAGAATGGCCCGCCGCACTTCTTCCTTGAGCAGACTCTCGAAGACCCTGGCCACCTCCTTGCTGCGGGCGGGGAGCTCCTCCTCCGGTTCGTCGGCGGTGAAGTGGGCGATGGTCTCCTCCTTCAGGGCGCTGGTGCGCGCCTCGCGCTCCTGCTTCACCGGGCTGCGCACGGCCTCGCGGAGCCGGTGGCCCAGCCATGCGCTGACGGCGTCCTGCAGCGACGTGTCGGTGGCCGGGGGAGCGAACGCGCGCTTGGGCTTGCCGCAGAGGCGCACCAGTTCCTCTTGCAGCTCGCAGAGCTGCCGGCAGACGGCGTGGCCCTCCTGCACGGCGCGCAGCATATCCTCTTCGGAGAGTTCGTTGGCGCCGGCCTCGACCATCAGCACGGCGTCCTTCGTGCCGGCGACCATCAGGTCGAGCGCGCTGCGGGCCATGTCGGCCATCGAGGGATTAACCACCAGTTGCCCGTCGATCATGCCCATCTGCACCCCGCCGACGGGGCCGAGGAAGGGGATATCGCTGATGGCCAGGGCCGCCGACGCGCCAATAATCGCCAGCGGGCTGGGGTCGTTCACCATGTCAATCGAGAACGTGGTGACAATCACCTGCACTTCGTTGGTGTAGCCCTTGGGGAAGAGCGGGCGCAACGGGCGATCGGTGAGACGGGCGATGAGGATGGCGGTCGTGGTCGGTCGGCTCTCGCGTTTGAAGAAGTTGCCGGGGATCTTGCCCGCGGCGTACATCTTTTCCTCATAGTCCACGGTGAGGGGGAAGAAATCCACCCCTTCCCGCGGTTCCCTGGCGCCCACGACGGTGGCCAGCAACATCGTGTCGCCATAGCGTACGGTCACCGCCCCATCGGCCTGTTCGGCGAACTTACCGGCTTCCAGCGTGAGCGTACGGCCGGCAATCTCGGCGCTGACCGAAAAAACCTGTCGTTCTGTCATAGATG